>JBEGOE010000082.1:0-12454 GCA_041182165.1 Actinomycetota bacterium | reverse complement strand
GTTGAGCGGCGCGCCGAGGACGATCGCCAACGCCGCTGCCAACGCCGTGCCGGCACGGCGGCCGGTGGGCGTGGGGCGGCGGCCGGGCGTGGCGTTGGCGGTCCCAGTGCCGTGGTGCTCTCGTACACCCGGAGCCGCTCGGGCATCACGGTGAACCCGTGAAGGCGGTAGAGCTCGAGTGCAGCGGTGTTCTCGACGTGGGTGTTCACGAACACCCGCTCGAGCCTCGAGCGGTGCATCCATCGCAGCGCGTCGGCCATCAACGACGTCGCGACACCCGAGCGCTGGGCCGACGGGTGCACGGCCAGCCGCTGGATGTACCCGGTGCGCCCGGCACGCCCGGAGATGAGGAACCCCGCCGGAGCGGTCTGCGCCGCACGGAGCACGACGAGGCGCGACCGGTGCGAGGGAGTGGCCCGACGGACATCGGTGATCATGTGCTCGTCGAGGCACCAGCGCTCGCCGAACGCGGCGCGGTCGACCACGGCCATGGCGGTGAGGTGCTCGGAGCGGACGCGACGTGTGCGGTGTGCCGGCCGTGGGGGCGTGTCAGGCCGGTGGAGATCGAGCAGGGCGAGCTCCTGGACGCAGCGCATGCCGGCCAGTTCGGCCTGGTGCGCCTGGCGCGGCGAGAGCGCACCCGTGCGCATGGTGGCGTAGCCCGCCTCGGCGAGCGAGCGCCCCCAGCCGCGCCAGTGCTCGGGCGCCGGCACCACGAGCCCGTCGAGCACGACGACCTGGGCCATCGCAGGATCACCCGGGCACGGTTGGGCTCGGGCCGGGACGGTGGAGGGTGTGAGGCGGATGTGCCCGGCGTCCGCGAGGCCGGTGCGCACGGCGGCATCGCCGCTGGTGGCGTTGCGGGTGGATCGGAGGGCCGGGCACATTCGCCCTGGACGGTAGCGTCGGGAGCATGGCCGTGCTGTTCAGTACCCACGCCGCGTACCTCGAGCACCTCGCAGGTCCGCGTCACCCCGAGCGGCCCGAGCGGTTGCAGGCGGTCCTGTCGGGCATCGAGCGCGACGGGATGATGGACGCTCTCGTGCCGCTCGAGCCGATCGCTGCCACACGCGCCGACCTCGAGCGAGTGCACCCGGCGCCGTACCTCGATCGCATCGAGCGGCTCTCGGCGGCTGGAGGCGGTCGACTCGACCCCGACACGTACGCGTCGCCGGGCACCTGGCGCGCCGCTTCGTTGGCGGCCGGCGCCGGGCTGACGGCGGCCGAGGCGTTGCGGCGTGGCGAGGGTGACGCGGCGTTCTGCGCCGTGCGTCCACCCGGGCACCACGCCACCAGCAACGAGTCGATGGGGTTCTGCCTCATCTCGAACGTCGCCGTGCTGGCGGCTTCGTTGGCCGCGCTGGGCGAGCGCGTGCTGATCGTCGACTACGACGCCCACCACGGCAACGGCACGCAGGAGGTCTTCTACCACGACCCTCGGGTGCTGTTCGTGAGCTTCCACCAGTGGCCGCTCTACCCGGGCACGGGCCGCCACACCGAGATCGGCACCGGTCCCGGCGAGGGCCACACCGTCAACATCCCGTTGCCGCCCGGCACCACCGGCGACGTGTACCTGCGGGCACTCGACGAGATCGTCGCCCCGCGGGTGGCGGCGTTCGAGCCGACGTGGCTCATCGTTTCGGCAGGCTTCGACGGTCACCGCTTCGACCCGATCACCGAGCTCGGGCTCACCTCGGGCGACTACATCACCATGACGTCGCGGATCCTCGAGTGGGTGCCGGCCGGCCGTCGCATCGTGATGCTCGAGGGTGGGTACGACCTCGATGCGCTCGCGTGGTGCAGTGCCGGGGTCGTCCGGGTACTCGCCGGTGAGTCGGCCGAGCCGGTCGACCTCACCGAGAGCGACACCTCCGGTGGGCCCGGCCGTACGCAGGTCGAGGCGATCGCCCGGTTCTGGCGCGAACGCACGTGACGCCGTCATGATGCCCGAGCGATTCGAACCGGTGCTCCGCGAGGTGCGCCCGCTGGTCGAGCGTTTCTCCGCCGCCGGTGAGCGGCTCTTCCTCGTGGGTGGCACCGTGCGCGACCTGATGGCGGGCGACCAGCGGCCCGACTTCGACATCGACGCCACCACGCCGGCCCGCCCCGAACGGATCAAGCAGTTGCTGAGCGGCTGGGCCGACGCGCTGTGGACGCAGGGCGAGCGGTTCGGGACCATCGGGGCGATGAAGCGGTTCGTGGGCGACGACGGCCAGGTCGTCGAGCGCACCTACGAGATCACGACGCACCGCGCCGAGGCGTACCACGATCATTCGCGCAAGCCCGACGTCGCGTTCTCCGACGACATCGAGGCCGACCTGTCGCGCCGCGACTTCACGGTGAACGCGATGGCGCTCGAGCTCACCGCCGCCGAGCCCACGCTGGTCGACCCGTTCGGCGGTGTGGTCGATCTCGCCGCTCGCGTGCTGCGCACCCCGCTCGCACCGTCCGAGAGCTTCAGCGACGACCCGCTGCGCATGCTGCGCGCCGCCCGCTTCATCGCCCGTTACCGGCTGCAGCCCGAACCCGAGCTGGTCGCGGCCGTGAGGGCGATGGCCGAGCGCCTCGAGATCGTCTCGGCGGAACGCATCCGTGACGAGCTCGACAAGTTGCTGACGGCACCGTCACCGACCGCCGGGCTGTGGTTCTGCGTCGACACCGGCCTGGCCGACCACTTCCTGCCCGAGCTGCCGGCGATGCGGCTCGAGCACGACCCGATCCACCGCCACAAAGACGTGCTGACCCACACCCTGGCCGTGGTCGAGAACGTTCGTCCGCCCGCCGAACGCCCCGAGCGCCCGCCGTACGACTTCCGGCTCACCCGGCTCGCGGCGCTGTTCCACGACGTCGGCAAGCCGCGCACCCGCGGCTTCGACCCGGCGCGCGGCGGCACGACGTTCCACCACCACGACGCGGTCGGTGCACGGATGACGCGCCAGCGGTTGCAGGCGTTGCGCTACTCGAACGACGACGTCGACGCGATCACCGAGCTGGTGGCGCTGCACCTGCGCGTCCACACCTACGAGATGGGCTGGAGCGATTCCGCGGTGCGTCGCTACGTGCGCGATGCCGGACCGTACCTGAACGAGCTGAACGAGCTGACGCGCTGCGACTGCACCACGCGTAACGAGCGCAAGGCGTCGGCGCTGTCGCGCCGCATGGACGAGCTCGAGTTGCGCATCGCCGAGCTCCAGGAGCGCGAGGCGCTCGATTCGCTCCGGCCGGAGATCGACGGCGTCGGGGTGATGTCGCTGCTCGGGCTCACCCCCGGTCGCGCTGTCGGCCAGGCGCTCGAGTTCCTGCTCGAGCTGCGGCTCGACGAGGGCCTCATCGGTGAGGACACAGCACGCGAGCGGCTGCTCGCCTGGTGGGCGACCCAGCAGCAGTGAGGTCGGCCGCCGGTGATCAGACGGTGATCAGACGCCCTGTTTGCGGGCCCTGATCAGCAGCAGCGAGGGTGCCATGGCCGAGCGCTCGGCGATGGGCGTCGGCTCGTGCATCACGTCGATGCGGAAGTTGCTGCGCTCGAGGCTCATGAACAGCTCGCTGATCGAGCGGACGTTGCTGCCGTACCGTGACGTCGGTGCACCGGCGCCATCGAGCATCGCCGCCACCGGGTGCGTGAGCGAGACGACGAAGGCTGCGTCGGGGCGCAGCACGCGGTGAACCTGACGGAGCAGGCGGGGCAGGTCGTCGACGTCGTCGAGCGTGCCGCTGGCCAGCACGAGGTCGACCGAGCCGCTGGTGGCGAAGCCCAGATCGGCGAGCTCGCTCTGGTGGCACTCGACGCGCACCTCGGCATCGTGCGCGTGCTGGCGCACGGAGGCGATGGCTTCGGCGCGCGGGTCGTCGGCGATCGTCTTGGCGCCGGCCCGTGCGAGCGTGTTCGCGTTGGGCGTCACCGAGGTCGGCGTGGCGGCGACGCCGAGCTCGATCGCCCGTTTGCCGGCCACGTCGCCGCACAGGCGGAACTCGCTGTCGTCGGCCACTCCGGGCCCGTACCAGCCGCTTGACATGCCGTCAGTGTGTCTGATGGCGCGCCGCTCGGCGCGCATCCGCTCGCACGTGTGCCGGTTGCCGCATGGTGGGTCGCCGTCGGGAGGGTCGGTAGCCTCGGGAGTCATGTCGGTGCAGGGCCAATCGGGGTCTTTCTCGGCCGGAGCCCTACGGGGTGGCGGTCGCGGTGTGGTCGACCATCGGCTCGCGCGTCGGCACCTCATCAACGAGTACCACCGGGGACGGCTCCGCCAGCACGAGGTCTGCGACGCCCACCCCGAGCTCATCAGGGCGGCCCGCAACATCGGCTCCGAGAGCCGCACCACGTGCCCGATCTGCCGGGACGCGAAGTTGCGCCTGGTGACGTACGTGTTCGGGTCGCGACTGCCGTCGCACGGCCGGTGCGTGGGCACGGCCAAGGAGATGGCCGCACTGAACCAGCGCTCCGACGACCTCACCGCCTACGTGGTCGAGGCGTGTGTCGAGTGCAAGTGGCACCACCTGCTCCGGATCCTGCCGGTGGGTGGCGTCACCAAGCGGCGTGCGCTCGGCTGACCGGGGCCGGGCAGGCGGTCCTAGAACGGGCTGATGCCGAGGCGGTTGCGTACCGAGATCGCCTCGCCGAGGTGTGCGTTGCCGTGCCCGATGACGGGCCACTGCACGAGCCAGGCGACCGTCCTGCCGGTCCACATCCCGTACAGCCAGTCGAGGTCGTCGGTGGGCAGGTGAGCGCGGCGCTCGAGCCGGTGGGGAACGTCGGGCGTGATGTCGAGGGCCATGACCGACAGGTGCTCGAGCCAGTGGCGCGAGGCGTCGAACACGGCGTCGACGTAGGCGACGAGGGCGTCGGGGTCGACGGCGAGGCTGAGGGCGTGGTCCTCGCGCTCGGTGAGGCCGGCGCCGGGGGCGCTGCCGTCGAGGCCGAGGGCCGTGCGGTGCTCGACGAACAGCGGCTCGTGGTCGCGTACGGCGGTGGTGAGCGCCAGGTCGTGGTGGCGGGCGAGGTGGAGGAGGAGCCAGGTGATGCTCGAGCCGCCACCGTCGGCCTGCTCGGCCCAGCGTTCGGCGGGCACCTGGCGCACGACCGCGCCGGTGAGCTTCGAGCGGAGATCGGTGTGGGAGTCGAGCAGCCAGGTGCGCAGGTCCATCGGCCACGACCGTATTCGCTCGAAACCCTGTGACACCCCGCGGCTACAACGGGTGACATGTCGCCGATCAGCCGTTACGCTCGCATGGTCATATTCACCCTGCCCCGCCACAGGGGCCCCGAGCTGCAGGAACAGCATCGGGTCCGAAGGGAGGTTCCACACGCATGATGCGTGCCTACGAACTCATGGTCATCATCGATGGTGACCTCGACGACACCGCCTCACGGGCGTGGATCAAGTCGATCACCGACTCGATCAACGCAGCCGGTGGCTCGGTGCACGGCAAGCCCGACTGGTGGGGCCGTCGCCAGTACGCCTACCCGATCAACAAGAAGGAGTACGGCTACTACGTCGTGTTCCATCTGTTCGCCAAGGGTGGCGCTCTCGACGAGCTCGAGCGCTCGTTCCGCATCGCCGACGACATCGTCCGCCACAAGCTCATCCGTCTCCCTGATGCCGAGGCGGCTCGCCGCGGCATGACGGAGTCCGCAGCCTGACCCGGCTGCTCGTCGTCAAAGGAGGCCACCATGGCCGACAACGAGATCACCATCACCGGCAACCTCACCCGTGAGCCCGAGATCCGGTTCACCACGTCCGGCACTGCCACGTGCAGCTTCGGTGTGGCCGTGAACCGCCGTTACATGCAGAACAACGAGTGGGTCGACGCACCCACGAACTTCTTCAACGTGACGGTCTGGGGCCAGTACGGCGAGAACGTCGCCGCATCGCTGGCGAAGGGCGACCGCGTCCTCATCAAGGGACGGCTCGACTTCCGCAAGTACACGAACAAGGACGGCATCGAGGTCATGACCCACGACATCGTCGCCGACGAAGTCGCACCGTCTTTGAAGTACGCCACCGCAGCCATGACGCGCATCCAGCGCGACAGCGGCGAGGGTGGCGGTCGCGGCGGTGCCCAGGGTGGCGCTCGTCCGGGCGGGGGCAGCTCCTTCGGGGGCGGCCGGCCGGCCGATCCTGTGTACGGCGACGAAGAGCCGTTCTGATCGAACATCGAACCATCGTCTGAACTGAGAGACCCATGACCAGCAAGAAGAACAAGGCTCGTGCGCCGCGCGAGGCCAACCCGAAGAAGTTCAAGAAGAAGACCAGCGTGCTCCTCACCGACAAGGTGGAGTTCGTCGACTACAAGGACGTCAACCTCCTGCAGCGCTTCGTCAGTGACCGCTCCAAGATCCGCAACCGTCGGGTCACGGGCAACGACGTGCAGCAGCAGCGCGACATCGCCAACGCGATCAAGAACGCTCGCGAGATGGCGCTGATCCCGTACTCGAAGCGCGTGTCCCAGACCCGTGCGGGTCGTCCGCCGCGTGACGGCGACGATCGTCGCGAGCGTGGCCCGCGTCGCGAGGAGGCTGCAACGACCGAGGTCGAGGCAACCGTCGAGACGACCACCGAGTCCGTCGAGACCGTCGAGGTGGAGGCCTGATGCAGAAGCTCATCCTCCGCTCCGACCTCGCCGGCATCGGCAAGCGTGGCGACATCGTCGAGGTGTCCGACGGACACGCCCGCAACTACCTGATCCCGCAGGGGCTCGCCATGGTGGCCACCAAGGGTGCTGTCAGCCAGGCCAAGGCGATGCGCCGTTCGCGCGACCTGCGTGACGCTGCCGACCGCGAGTCGGCCCAGACCATCGCTTCGGCGCTGGTTGCTCGCACCATCACCATCACCCAGAAGGCCGGTGCCGAAGGCAGGCTCTTCGGGTCGGTCACGTCAGGTGACATCGCACAGGCGATCCACGCCCAGGCGAACATCTCGATCGACCGCAAGAAGATCCACGTCGAGCCGATCAAGACCCTCGGCACGTACAGTGTGGCTGTGAAGCTCCATTCGGATGTGGAGTTCCCGGTCAACGTCGAGGTCGTCAAGGCCTGATCCTTCATCGACGTCGGTCGTTTCCGGCGTCCACAAGCAGCGGCACGGTCGTCAGACCGTCCACAGTGCGACCTCGGCCGTGCTGGTGAGCAGACCATCGCAGGTGACCGACCACAAACCGGTTCCTGTTGCTCGCCGGCACGGCTGTTGCGTCCACAGGGTCGGGACGTTGTCCCCAGGAACCTCACAAGTAGTTGGCACTAGCGATCCACATGCCTGAGCGACGAAGGTGGGCAGCCCATGGCAGCACGAGATGACGAGCGCGGCTCAGCACGCGCCACCCCCCGGCGTTCCGCCGGACGCGTTCCCCCGCACAACCTGAATGCCGAGGAGAGTTTGCTCGGCGCCCTGCTGTTGTCACGCGACGTGGTCGGCCAGGTGGCCGAGGCCGGTCTCCAGATCGAGCACTTCTACAAGCCGGCGCACCAGCACGTGTACGGGGCGATCCGCGGCCTCATGACCACGGGTCAGCCGATCGACGTGGTCACCGTGGCCGATGAACTGCGCCGCAACGGCCTGCTCGAGGAGATCGGGGGCGCGTCGTTCCTGCTCGAACTGCAGAACGCCACGCCGGCGATCTCGAATGCCGGCCGCTATTCGAAGATCGTGCAGGACACCGCTGTCCTCCGGCGGATGATCGCGGTCGCCAGCGACATCGCCGAGATGGCGTACATGGAGCCCGACGACGTCACGAAGGCGCTCGACGAGGCCGAGACGAAGATGTTCGAGGTGGCCGAGGACCGTGTGGTCGACTCGACCCGCCCGCTCGGTGACCTGCTGCCACTGGCGATGGACAAGCTGCAGGAGACCTTCGACCGCGGTGACACCATCACCGGCACCGCCACCGGCTTCAACGATCTCGACGAGATCATGTCCGGCCTGCAGCCGAGCACCCTGAACATCATCGGAGCGCGGCCCGCGATGGGGAAGACCTCGTTCGGGCTCGGGATCGCTACGCACATCGCGATGACGGCGAAGAAGCCGGTGCTGTTCTTCTCGCTCGAGATGGGTCATGCCGAGCTCACCCAGCGAATCCTGTCGAGCGAGGCGAGGGTCGACTCGCAGAAGTTGCGCACCGGGCGACTGGTCGACAACGACTGGACGAAGATCGGCAAGGCGATCAACCGCCTCGAGGTGCCGCTGCTGCTCGACGACAACCCGCGGGTCACGGTCATGGAGATCCGGGCGAAGGCCCGACGCATGAAGGCGCGCTACGGCGGACTGGCCCTCATCTGCATCGACTACCTCCAACTCATGAGCGGCGGCACGAACTCCGAGAACCGCCAACTCGAGGTCAGCGAGATCAGCCGTGGTCTGAAGATCCTGGCCCGTGAGCTCGAGGTGCCGATCATCGCCCTCAGCCAGCTCAGCCGAAACCTCGAGACCCGCGGCGACAAGCGCCCGATGCTCGCCGACCTGCGCGAGTCCGGCTCGCTCGAGCAGGACGCCGACGTCGTGATGTTCCTGTACCGCGACGAGGTCTACAACCGTGAGTCACCGGACAAGGGATCGGCCGAGGTCATCATCGCCAAGCACCGTTCCGGGCCCACCGGTGTGGTGCGGTTGGTGTTCAACGGCGCCTACACGCGTTTCGACAACGCAGCGAGGGGCCTGAACTGACGTGTAGGGACCCGTTCTAACTTGCCAAGTCCGTTCTAACTCTGCCAGTCGACTGCCAGCTCTGGAGTTCTCTGCCACAGTCCCGGGCGGTTGGCCGCCAGGAACGCTCCGCGGAGCAACCGAGCGGCTACTTCAGCGCGACGCGCCCGATCTGAACAACGCCCCCTTGGCGAACTCGGACACGACGGTGGCGGCCAGGTTGCTGCTGGCTTGCTCATTGCCAGCGCCACCCTTGCCGGGTGGAGTGTCTGGCTTCATCGACGAGGTGGCCGATCGTCGGCCACGACGAACCCCACGAAACGGTCAGCGCGAGCGCATAGCTGCGTCGTTCTGCGTGCTGGACAACAGCGGCCACTTCGGCCACTCGGCGCTATCTCATCCTGTGGTGTCAGGGCGGAGGCACAGTTGCCTGCGCAGACGCTGGGACGGTGGTGGTGGCTGCGGCAGGCGGGCCGAGCACGGTGATCGGGATGGCGACCGACCCGATGACGTCACCGCCGGCGTCGGTCACGGTGACCCTCACGATGGTCGATCCGGGTTGGAGGAGGATCAGGTCGAACTTGCCGAACGGCTCGGGTGCTGGGGTCTGGGGGTCGTAGTCGTATTGAGGTCCCGTGCTATCGGCGAGGATGGTGGTCGTCGGTGCCGGCGGCACGCCAGGGACCGTGGTCATCTCGGATGGGATCGTGGTTGCCGCCACAGGACCGGCTGAGAGGCTGGTCACGATCGACGGGTCGTCGACGACAGCGGTGAACGTGTAAGGGGTCGGATCGATCGGGGTGCAGGTGGAGGTGTCGATCAACTCGATGCGGCCAGCGAACCCGTCTCCTGGGGAGCCTTCGATGCTTGGGTAGGCGGACACGACGGCGATCGGGCTGGTCGGTCTGTCGCACGGTGCCGGGCGGAGGAACGCCTCGACGGTGAGCCCACTGATGCGCAGGTTCGGCAGATCGACATCGCCGGTCCAGGCCTTGCCGAGTGGTGAGGTGAACCACCGTTGTCCTTCGGGGGTGGACACCCATTCGCCCGCCGGGTCCGTGGTGCGGACCTCACTCGCCCACCATTCAGCGCCGTCGCTGGCGAACATGAGGTAGAGGCGTCGCTCGGCTCCTGCATCCGTCCACGACAGCTCGAGGCTGGTGAACTCGCTGGTTCCGGGATCGCTGTGAACGGCAACCGCAACGGGGATCGACACCTGATCGCCGTTGACGACCTCGATGCTGTCCGCGCTCAAGCGCACCGTGGGTGTCTCGAACGAGAACGACGCCCCCGACGTGTCGGGTTCGGCCGCCGGCACGGAGGGAGGAGCGTCGGGGGTGGTGCGCTGAGCGAGTGCCACCCCGCCGACCGCGACGAGGACCACTGCAGCGGCCGGCACGAGCCAACGCCGCTCACGTCGAACGTCGAGCGAGGTCACGCGCGCCAACGGTTGGTCGAGGATCGGCGGCGGCACGCGCATCGCATCGGCCTGACGCGCGAACAGGTCGCGCAGATCGTCATCCAGTGTGTTCATCGGGGGATCTCCTTCGAGAGCGCGGCAAGGGCGCGAGAGGACAGCGACTTGACCGTGCCGGGCCGGCAACCGAGCGCGTCGGCGATCTCGACCTCGGACAGATCCGCGTAGTAGCGCAGCACCACCACTGCTCGTTGGCGGAACGGCAATCGGGCGACCGCGTCGGCGAGATGATCGAAGCGGAGCTCGTCACGGCCCGAACCAGCGATGAGCGGCAGCTTGCGATCAGCGGTCCGACCGCGGCGCTTGTGGTTCCACGACGCATTCGTGACCGATCGCCGCATGTACGCGTCGGGCACGTCGAGGCGCTCCCAACGTCGTGACATCTCGGTCAAGACGTCCTGTGCGATGTCCTCGCCGGCTTGGGTGTCGTGAGTGAGGAACGCCGCCAACCTGAACGCCTTCGGCCACGCCTCGACGAACCAGTCGTCGAACGATCGACCTGACACATCAACGGCGTTCGCTCGGTCCACGATCCTCACAGCATCATCGACACCCGAACCCTCCGCCAGGTTCCCGACGATTCACTCGAACCTGACCACAATCGCCGAACTGCCTGAGCGGAGGTTCTGGAGGTGCACCAGGCAACTGCCCGTTCGCTTCGCACCGATCACAGTCCCACATGTTCCGCTGGCGGGTGAGGCCGGATCTAACGCGCGCCTTCTTCGTTGCGCCTGAGACGGTCGGCGGCACGAGCCTTGGCCGCTGGGCACTCTGCGCCCCTTCGGTTGTGGGGCCACGTGGGCAGTCGGACGAGATCGCTGCCCGGCGCGCGTGGCGGGACGGTGTACACGGTGCCGCCTGAAAGCTGCGGTCCTTGCGCCGGCCGAAGCGTTGAATGACCTGAGACGCTCAGGCTGGTTCCGGACATGTCAGCCTGATGGGGACGAGATGAGCAACGAGAGCGATCAGGAGGACCGCTTCCGAGCGGCGTACTCGGCGCATACGCGCGCTCTGTTGGCGGACGCGGCGCGAAGATGCGTCGCCCTTCCCGATGCGGCCGACATAGTCGCCGACACGATGCTGGTCGCGTGGCGACGGATCGATGCGATGCCACCAGAACCTGAGACCCGACTCTGGCTGTTCGGTGTGGCACGGAACGTGCTGAACAACCACCGCCGAGGCCATCGACGGTCCGAGCGACTCGGCCAACGCCTGCGACAGGAGCTGCACGAGCAGAGCCAGACTGTCGAACTGGCGGACGGTGATACGGCCCGCCTCGTTCAGGTAGCGCTCCAGCAGTTGAAGCCGCTCGAACGCGAAGTGATGCTGCTCACGATCGGTGAACAACTCACCCCATCAGAAATCGCTGTCGTGCTCGAGTTGAACAGCAGCACCGTGCGCACCCACCTCCAGCGGGCACGGACGAAGGTTCGTGCTCACGTGGAGGGCAGCACGGTCACAGCCCAGAACCTGAGACGAAACAGCGACGACGGACATGAAGCAGTCGAGGCGCACCCCGCACCTCAACTCCACGGACCCGAGGAGGTCACCAGATGAACGACGCCGAACTCGATCGCCTCATCGCCTCCGCGATGATCGGCGACGCGCAGATCGAACGACTCGACATCGGGACCGGGGAACAGGCACTCCTGGAGGAGATCATGGCTGTCACCACACCCACCACCACCCATCGCTCACGACGCCCGTTCCGGACCCGCCGCAAGCCCGTGCTCGCAGGAGTCCTCGCGATCGGTGCTCTCGCCGGCGTCGGGGCCGCTGCAGCGACCGGGATGTTCGACAGCTCCGTCGAGGAGATGGTCGCCTCGGTCGACTGCAACATCACGACCGACGATGCACGCCTCGCAATAAGCGCCGTTGATTCCCGAGGCAGCACCATCGAGCTCTGGACGATCGACACCAACGAGGGATTCGCGAATCTCATCATCGAACGCAGCGGCGACGGAACGACAAACGGGGCATCGATGGGCTGCGGCGCTCAAACTCGCGCCACTGCGTACCCGCCCGATCAACCATGGGCTGTCGCCCCGAGCCTCACCGACCAGGACGCAACCCTCGTTCGTCTCTATGGATGGGCCCCGAAGCCGGCGGTCGCCGTCTTCGTCGAACTGAGCGATGGCACCACCGTCACCGCGCAAACCAGCCCGGACGGATACTTCCTGAAGCCGATCACCATCGCCCCGAACTCGGACATCGACGTCGTCCGGGTCAGGGCACTCGCATCTGACGGCGCCATCGTTGCCGAATCCTGACGAGGTCGGCTCCCTCGGTGGCCGCCGGCGGGTACGACCCCAGCGGCCCCCCATCCGGCCCTCGACCAGAC
>JBEGOE010000081.1:0-4735 GCA_041182165.1 Actinomycetota bacterium | reverse complement strand
GAGGCGGCCGGCGCCCGCACGGTCGACGGCCTCGGCATGCTCGTGCACCAGGCGGCGCTGCAGCAGCAGCTCTGGCTCGGCGTCCTGCCCGACGTCGGCGTCATGCGGGCTGCCGCCCTCCGGGAGCTCGCCGCACGTCCCCGGTAGCCTCTCCAGCGTGTTGCGCTACCTCACCGCCGGCGAATCGCACGGCCAGGCCCTCGTCGTCATCATCGAAGGGCTGCCCGCCGGTCTGTCGATCACGGTCGACGACATCCAGTCCGAGATGGCCAGGCGGCGCCTCGGCTACGGGCGTGGCCCCCGCCAGAAGTTCGAACAGGACGAGCTCACCCTGCTCGGCGGGGTGCGCCACGGCCGCACCCTCGGCTCGCCGGTTGCGATCGAGATCAAGAACAGCGAGTGGTTCCGCAGCGACAAGTGGCACGAGGAGATGTCTCCGGCGCCGGGTGTCACCAAGGATCCGCTCACGCAGGTGCGGCCAGGTCACGCCGACCTCGTCGGCATGCAGAAGTACGGCTTCACCGATGCGCGTGACGTCCTCGAGCGCGCCAGTGCTCGCGAGACGGCAGCCCGGGTCGCGGCGGGCGCCGTTGCGAAGAAGCTGCTCGCCGAGCTCGGTGTCGACATCCTGTCGCACGTCGTCCAGATGGGTCCGGCCCGATCGAAGGCCGTCGAGCGGCCCACCATCGCCGACCTGGCCCGCGTCGACGAATCGCCGGTGCGCTGCTTCGACCCGGCGGCCGAGCAGGCGATGATCGACGAGGTCAAGGCAGCGGCCAAGGAGGGTGATTCGCTGGGCGGCGTCGTCGAGGTGCTCGGCTACAACGTCCCGGTCGGCCTCGGCAGCCATGTCCACTGGGACCGCAAGCTCGACGCAGCGCTCGCTCAGGCGATCATGAGCATCCAGGCCGTCAAGGGCGTCGAGATCGGCGACGGCTTCGAGGTCGCCGGCCGACGGGGGAGTGCCGCACACGACGCGATCTCGTGGGACGCCGAAGCGGGCGACTACCGCCGCGAGACCACGCTCGCGGGCGGCACCGAGGGCGGCATGTCCACGGGTGAGCTGCTCGTCGTCCGTGCCGCCATGAAGCCGCTGGCCACCCTCAATCGGCCGACCCTGAAGACGGTCGACGTCGTCACCAAGGAAGAGACCGTCAGCTTCAAGGAGCGCACCGACGTCACGGCAGTGCCGGCGATGGGCGTCGTCGCAGAGACCATGGTGGCCCTGGTGCTCGCAGCAGAGGCGCAGCGCAAGTTCGGTGGCGACAGCGTGGCCGAGTTCGTGCGCAATGCCCAGGCGTTCGAGGCAACGCTCCGATCGTCGTGATCGCGTCCGATCAGCACGTGGTCCTGGTCGGCCTCATGGGGGTCGGCAAGTCCACCGTCGCCCGTGTCCTCGGGCAACGTCTCGGACGGCGCGTCGTCGACAGCGATGCCGTCATCGAGGCCCAGACCGGCCGGACGGTCCGCCAGATCTTCGAGGCCGACGGCGAGGAGGCCTTTCGCATGCTCGAGACCGATGTGCTGGTCGATGCACTGGCGTCCGACGTGCCGCTGGTGATCGCCGCCGCAGGTGGGGTGGTCCTGCGGGCCGAGAACCGGGCGGCGCTGCGGGCGTCGGGTGCCAAGGTGGTCTGGCTGTCGGCCGACGTCGACACGCTGGTCGTCCGTGTGCGCAATGGCGAGCATCGTCCCGCGCTCGACGGTGATCCAGCGGGTACCTTGCGGCGCATGCACGAGACCCGCGAGCCGCTCTACCGGGAGGTGGCCGACGTCATCGTCTCCGTCGACGGCCGCTCCGTGTCCGACGTGATCGAGGCGATCCTGCGATGAACGGCGTGCGCACGGTCCATGTTCCGCTGGCCGACCGCTCGTACGACGTGCTGGTCGGCCACGGTGCTCGTCACGGGCTCGCGTCGCTGATGCCGCGGTCGGCCAAGCGCGCTGCGGTGGTGACGCAGGCGGGCATCCCACTGGCGGTCGACCCCGGCATCCCGTTCGAGGTCTTCCACATCGGCATCGGCGAGGAGCACAAGCACGTCGGCACGATCGAGGCGTTGTGCCGCGGCTTCGCCGGCGCCGGCATCACCCGCAACGACGTGGTCATCGGGGTGGGCGGTGGCATGGTCACCGACGTCGCCGGTTTCGCCGCCTCGGTGTGGCACCGTGGCGTGCCGGTCGTGCATGTCGCGACGACGCTGCTCGGCATGGTCGACGCGGCCATCGGCGGCAAGACCGGGGTCAACATCCCCGCCGGCGAGGATGGCGAGGGAGGCACGGCCGGCGAGGGCGGCAAGAACCTCATCGGCTCCTTCTGGCAGCCGTCCGGTGTCGTCTGTGACCTCGACGCGCTCCACACGCTCCCGCTGCGCGAGCGGCGTTGTGGTCTCGGTGAGATGGCGAAGTACCACTTTCTCACAGGCGACGACCTGCTCGCGATGGACGAGGTCGACCGAGTGGCCCGCTGCGTCGAGATCAAGGCCGAGGTCGTCGCGTCCGACGAGCGCGAAGGTGGCCGCCGGGCCCTCCTCAACTACGGCCACACCCTGGCCCACGCGCTCGAGATCGAGACCGGCCACGCACTGGCCCACGGCGAGGCCGTCGCCATCGGGCTGGTCTACGCGGCGCACCTCGCCGAGGTCTTGGGCCGTATCGACGACGCTCGCGTCCAGCAGCACTACGACGTCGTGTGTGGCGCCTACGAGCTCGCCGCCGACCTGCCCGACGGCGTGCACCACGACCGCCTCGTCCGCCTGATGGGCCGCGACAAGAAGGCGCTCGACGGGCTCACGTTCGTCCTCGACGGGCCGGGTGGGGTCGAGGTCATCCCCGGGGTTCCCGAGGATGCGGCCCGCGCGGCTCTGACGGCGATGGCCTCACGTATCTGACGATTCCTTCACCACGTCGGGTGGCGGCTCCGGCGCCCACCGCACGTTGGGTGGGATGACTGGATGGGTGTCGTCAAGAAGGTCATTGTTCTCGCAAGGCGAATGCCGGTTGTCCGTCGGGTTCGCACTGTCATCGCTGCACCAGTGAGTCACGCAGTGGGAAGGACAGACAATGGCACGCTCATACGACCCGGGTCGCCGGAGGGCGGTGAAGGCGGTCGGCATGATCGCCGTGGCCGCCATCGGCCTCGGGGCGGCCTCCACCGGCCAGGCGGGCGCAGTCCCGTTCCGTCCCGCTGCCGGCTCCGCCGCCGGTGCAGCACCGGCAGATGGTTCGCTGTACAACATCGTCGATCAGATCGGCGCCCGTCAGCTGTGGAACAGAGGTTTCACGGGCAAGGGCATCAACGTCGCGGTCATCGACACGGGTGTGGCGCCCGTCGATGCGCTCCTCGGCGCGAACAAGGTGGTCGCAATGGTCGACCTCTCGTCGGAGGCCGGTGTGCCCGAGGCCGAGTTCCTGGACACCTACGGCCACGGCACCCACATGACCGGCATCATCGCCGGTCGTGACCCGGGTGCGACGGCGGCCGGTGCGGCTGCGAACCCTGATTGGTTCATGGGTGTCGCTCCGGATGCCGGCATCGTGTCGGTGAAGGTGGGTGACAACACCGGGTACGTCGACGTGTCGCAGGTCATCGCCGGTGTCGATTGGGTGACCGACAATGCCAAGGCGCTGAAGATCCGGGTGATCAGCCTGTCGCTCGGCAGCGGTTCCACGCTGCCGTACACGTCGGATCCTCTCACCTATGCGGTCGAGCGGGCCTGGCGGGCCGGCATCGTCGTCGTGGTGGCGGCCGGCAACGACGGCCGCGGGATGAGGCAGGTCGCCACGCCGGCCAACGACCCGTACGTCATCGCCGTGGCTGCTGCGGAGAAGACGTCGACAGGGTGGAAGGTGCCCAGCTGGGCGACCAGCGGTGACGGCATCCGCAACCCGGACTTCGCGGCGCCGGGTGCGTCGGTGCAGAGCCTGCGGGCCCCGAACAGCCGCATCGACCTCGAGCATCCCGAGGGTCGCGTCACCATGACCGACGGGACGCTGTCGCCCACGCTGTTCAAGGGCAGCGGCTCGTCGCAGGCTGCGGCCGTGACGGCGGGCGCTGCGGCGCTGCTGCTCAGTGCCAAGCCGACCCTGACCCCGAACCAGGTGAAGGGCATCCTGCGTGCATCTGCGAACGCCAGCTTCATGACGCCGAGGCCCGAGAACTTCGTCGGCAGGGGTCTCCTCCAGCTGCCCGCCGCGCTGAACCTTGCCTTGGCCAAATCGGTGCCTGCCTACGCCCAGAGATTCCCGGCATCGACCGGCACCGGTTCGCTGAGCGATGCCCGCGGCGGCGAGTGGGTGCTCGTGAACGGCGAGCCTGTCACGGGCTCGGTCACGGTCCATGGCACCCTGTGGGCCGGCCCGTCGTGGCCGGGTGTCCGCTGGTCGGGCGGCACCTGGGACGGTGCGAAGTGGACCGATGGCACGTGGATGGGCGCCAAGTGGACCGGTGCGAAGTGGACCGGTGCGAAGTGGACCGGTGCGAAGTGGACCGGTGCGAAGTGGACCGGTGCGAAGTGGACCGGTGCGAAGTGGACCGACGCCTCGTGGACGAGCTCGTCGTGGACCGGTGCGAAGTGGACCGGTGCGAAGTGGACCGGTGCGAAGTGGACCGACGCCTCGTGGACCGGTGCGAAGTGGACCGGCGCGAAGTGGACCGGTGCGAAGTGGACCGACGCAGGCTGGCTCTGACCCTCGGGTGAGCTGACCGACACGCTGTGATGTGGCCGTGCGGCCGCGG
>JBEGOE010000080.1:0-5201 GCA_041182165.1 Actinomycetota bacterium | reverse complement strand
GCTGGTACGTGTCGAGCACGGCATCGTCGGCCAGGCCGCGGAGCACGAGCCCGAGTTTCCACGCCAGGTTGGCCGCGTCGCGCACACCGGCGCACATGCCCTGGCCGGCGAAGGGTGGCATCAGGTGCGCGGCGTCACCAGCCAGCAGCACGCGGCCCGCACGCCACTGCGTCGCGTAGCGCGCGTTGAACGTGTACACGGCGTGCCGCTCGAGCTCGGCGTTCTCGGGGTGTACGTCCCATGGCTCGAGCAGCTCCCAGGCACGGTCGGCGAGGTTCAGGCTGTCGAGGGGCTCGTCCGGCAGCCGCATGAACTCCCAGCGTCGACGGCCCGGCCCGCCGGCTACTGCTGTGGTGGGACGGAGCGGGTCGCAGATCTGGAGGTTGATCGGGTCGAAGACGCGTGGCTCGTGCAGCATGACGTCGACGATGAGCCAGTCGTAGAAGAAGCCGAGATCGGTGACGGGCAGGTCGAGCAACGAGCGCACGGTGCTGTTCGCGCCGTCGCACCCGACGAGGAAGCGCCCGGTGATCGACGAGCCGTCGGCGGTCGTCACCGTGACCGAGTCGGCGCCCGGCTCGACGCCGGTGACGGTGACACCGCGCCGCACCTCGACACCGAGGTCGGCGGCACGCTGGTCGAGCAGGCGCTCGAGCGCGGGCTGGTTGAACATCGACGATGCCGGCCACCCCGAGGGCCCGTCGCCGGGTGAGCCGAAACGCAGCAGTGTGGTGCCCGTGGCGTTGCGCCACTCGTACACGTCGGCTGGTTCGCTGATCGCGCGCAGGCCGTCACCGATGCCGCACGACTGGAAGATGCGGCCGACCTCGTGGTCGAAGTGGCAGGCGCGCGGCAGCGGGTAGAGCTCGGCCCAGCGCTCGAGCACCGTGACCCGGTGACCGAGCTGCGCGAGCAGGATCGAGAGCGTCGAGCCGACAGGCCCGCAGCCGACGATGACGACGTCGGTGTCGGGGCCGATGTCGTCGTGGCCGGTGCTCATGCCGTCCGCAGGGGCTGGTGGCCCCAGGCGCTGATGCGGTCGTAGCGGCGGTTGTCGTCCCAGTCGTCACCCACGATGCGGCCGCCGTGCCCGACCTCGATCTGGAAGCCGGCCGGGGTCTGCAGGTAGAAGCTGAACATGCGGTCGTTGTCATGACGGCCGAGGCCGTTGGGGATCGGCAACCCGGCGCCCCATGCCCGGTCGAAGGCGGCACCCACGTCGTCACGCTCGTTCATCTCGAACATCACGTGGTGCAGCTTCTGTGGCAGCTCGAACGGCGCCCGGGCGAGCGCGATGGTGTGATGGCGGGCGTTGCAGTGGAAGAAGCGGACCTCCAGTTCGATGCCGGCGGCGATCTCCATCTGCAGCCAGTCGGACTGGGTGAAGCCGAGGCCGTCGACGAGGAAGGCGATCGACTCGTCGAATGCCGTGGTGGCGATGACGATATGGCCGAGGCCGACGCCATCGGTGAGGAAACCTCCGGGCGCGAGCAGCGAGGCGAACGAGGCGACTCGCTCACAGCCGAGGACCACCTCGACGCTCGCGCCCCACGGGGCGGCCACGCGCGCCAGGCGCTCGGCACGGCGCAGGGCCGCTGCCGCCGGGTCGTCGACCACCTCGTGGCCGGCCCGGCCGAGCGACTGCACCACCGAGTCGAACGCCGCGGCATCGGTGGCCTCGAGGCCGACGGCAACGAGGTCGTTGTCCGGGCCCGCCTCGATCACGAGCCGCTGCGCGTGGCCGTCGTTGCGCCAGGTTCGTGCACCGTCGTCGGCGGGCGCACCGGGTACGAGGCCCACCACGTCGCCCAACACCGGTGCCACCAGGTCGGGGTCGGGCAGCTGGAGGACGAGATGGCTCAGTTCGAGCTGGTGCGACATGGGCGCCATCCTGATCGAACGAACAGGGAACGTCAATGACCTTTGTCGGACGATTAGGCTCACGGCGTGCCCTCCCGTTCAGCCGCGCCGACCGTCCGGGCGCCTCGCCCGTCGGCCGACGCGACCCGCGAGCGCATCGTCGCCGCTGCCGTGTCGCTGTTCTCGGAGCTCTCCTTCGACGGTGCGACCACACGTGGCATCGCCGCCCGGGCCGGCGTCACCCAGCCGCTGCTGAACTACCACTTCCAGTCGAAGGAGACGCTCTGGCACGCAGCCGTCGACTCGGTGTTCGCATCGCTCGAGGCGACGCTGACCGAACGTGCGCTGGGGCTCCGGGGCGTCGACGAGCTCACACAGGCGAAGCTCCTCGTGCGCGAGTTCATCACCTTCTCGGCACGCCACCCCGAGCTGCACCGCATCGTCATGCAGGAGTCGAAGGCCGACGGCCCGCGTGCCGATTACATGGTCGAGCGCCACATCCGCCCGATGTACGAGCGCACCATCGCGTTGTTCTCGGTGCTGGCGGAGCGCGGGGTGGTACCCGACATCGCGCCGGTGCACCTGTACTACATCCTCACCGGCGCGGGGCCGACGATGTTCGTGCTGGCCCCGGAGTGCCGCCGCCTGTCCGGCGTCGAACCAACCGACGACGCCGTGATCGAAGCGCATGCCGACGCGGTCTGCTCACTGCTGTTCGGAGTGACGCCCTAGCCCGATGACGGATGTTCCCCTGATACCCAGAGGGGTATCACTCCGGTGATGGTGGCAGCACGACCCGAGCGCAGATCCCATTGGGACGAGGTCCGCGCTGGCAGCCCACCCATCGGTTCCGTGCGTGGCACGACCGAGCGACGCTCCACTTCCTGGGCAACCCGGCCGAACAAGCCGCCCACGTCCGCGCCGCGGCGGCCGCCGTCGAACCGGGCGGGCGAGTCGTCATCGGCACGTTCGGTCTCGACGGTCCGGACAGTTGCTCAGGACTTCCGGTCACGAGGTACGCCGCTGCCGACGTCGCAGCACTCTTCGCGCGGGACTTCGCGCTCGAGCACACCACCGACGAGATCCACCGCACGCCGAGCGGCACGGAGCAGCACGTCGTCTGGGTCGTCATGACGCGGCGCTGAGCGCGGTGAACTCGCGCCTGACGTGAGCGCAGCGCTCACCACAGGCACAACTTCGCGGAGATCCGGCGCCGAGGGCGTCACCACACGGGCCGTCGCCGCCGAGGCCGAGGCACCGCTCGCGTCGATCCACTACACCTTCGGATCGCTCGACGACCTGGTGGTGGCGGCGTTCGAGCGGCTCATCGACGAGGTGAGCCAGCGCATCGCCGATGGGCTCGATGTCACCGCCGGATACGGCCCATGCATCATCGAGGTCATGGAGCGGGTGGCGGGTCTGCTCGACGACGAACGCTACGGGGTATTGCTGCGCGACCTGAATCCGACCGGCGACCGCCGAGTGGAGGCGCTCGAGGAGCGCTACTACCGCCTCGCCCACGATCTCGTCGATGCCATCGCCGCTGCACGGCGCCGTGAGCCGGCGGTGCCGCGCCCACAGTTGGCACGGCTGATCATGGCTGCGATCGACGGTGTGGTGCTGCAGTTCGCCGCCGGCGGCGACGTCGAGACTGCCCGCGACGACCTCGCCGCGTTCGGCCGGATCCTGGCCGCCGCCGCCGAGCGACGCCCGGCTACCATCCCCGCACCACGCCGACCTTCCGGAGGAAACCCGTGAAGCGACCGTTCCTCGTCACACTGATCGGCGTGTTCAGCATCATCGGCGGCATCGCCCAGACGGTCTTCGGTGCCGTGTTGCTGAGCCTGCGCAACGACGCGACCTTCCTGGCAGACGCCGACATCGAGAGCGATCTGGCGACCACGATCGCGATCGCGTCCATCGTCGTCGGCGTGCTGGCAGTGGTGTTCGCGCTCGGTCTGCTGAAGGGCAACCGTCTCGCACGCCTGCTGCTCGGTGTCAGCCAAGTCGCGCAGATCGTGCTCGGCATCTATGCCCTCGTCGAGCTCGACGCCGACCGCCGCCCCGGCGCCATCGGCAACATCTTCACCGCGCTCGTGGTGCTCTACTTCGTGTTCGGCACCGAGAAGGCGAAGGCGTTCTTCGCACGACGCTGACCGCAGGTACGACGTTCGTCGCGCCCGTGAGTTGCACCCGCTCCCACCCCGCACGAGGCGGGCGCCGAGGTGATCGACCCGTTCATCGGGCCGGGGTCGGTGGTGTGTGCGGTGAACTGGGGCGAGGTGCTGTACAAGCTCGCCGAGGTCGGTGCCGGCGAGGAGGAAGCCGACGGGGTGCTGCAGCTCGGCGTGGAGGTGGTCCCGTTCGAGATCGAACACACCACGCTGCTGCAGCGGTGGAAGCAACTGGACGTGAAGGCGCGGGCGAAGTGGAGGCGGGCGCATGGTGGCGAGAAGCGTTTGAGCATGGCCGACATGTGCTGCCTCGCAGTCGCCGAGGCGTCCGAACTGATGGTCGTGACGGGCGACTCGTACTGGGCCACGCTCGGAAGCGGGTTGGAGATCGTCGACTACCGCGACGGCTCATCCGCCGGACCGACGTCGCCTGAGGGGCTCCTGGTCGCGTTCGGGGAGCAGGCGTCGACCTTCGTGACCGCACGGTGCTGCCGATGACAGACTCGGGCCGTGCCGATCAGCCGACGCTCGTTCCTCGTTGCGGCCGGGGCATCGCTCGGGGCGTCCCTCGTCGCAGTCGCCTGCGCGGAGGACGACGAACCGAACGACACCGCAACGCCGGACGGCAGCGACGTCGACGCCACGGGGCCCGACGCCACGGGGACGAGCGTCGTCGAGGGAGCGTTGGTCACCCGGTGGGCGACCGATCCCTATGCGCTCGGGTCGTACTCGTTCCTGCCTGTGGGCGCCACACCCGACGATCGGCTCGCGCTGCAGGCGCCGGTGAGCCGCACCGTGTTCCTCGCCGGCGAGCACACCGACTCCGACGCCCCGGCCACCACCCACGGTGCGCTGGCGAGCGGCCGCCGCGCCGCCGCGCAACTGCTGGCCGAGGGCACGACCGGGCCGGTGATCGTGGTGGGTGCGGGCATCGCCGGCCTCGGTGCCGCCCGGGTGCTCGCCGACGAGAGTGTGGCCGTGATCGTGGTCGAGGCCCGCGACCGGATCGGTGGCCGCATCCACACCGATCGATCGCTCGGTGTGCCGATCGACCTGGGCGCCTCGTGGATC
This sequence comes from Actinomycetota bacterium, assembly GCA_041182165.1. Taxonomy (GTDB): domain Bacteria; phylum Actinomycetota; class Acidimicrobiia; order Acidimicrobiales; family Ilumatobacteraceae; genus VFMC01. The sequence goes on along the minus strand of JBEGOE010000080.1, from coordinate 96 downwards.
CACGGTGTCGACGACAACCCCGTCGCCGACCTCGCGACAGCGATCGGCGCATCGTGGTCCGTCACCGACCTCGACCGCAGCGTCACGATCGACCCG
>JBEGOE010000079.1:0-5667 GCA_041182165.1 Actinomycetota bacterium | reverse complement strand
CCCCTCTGCCAGTTCTTGGATTGCTGAACGTGCGTGTCACCGCACTGAAGTTCGGATGCCACTCCACTGAAATCTCGGCGTCACTCCCACTGAAATCTCGGAGTCACTTCTTCTTCAGCTACAGCCGCTGGTGCTGCCGCAGCTGGGGCAGGCGTGGCAGCTGCCGGCGCGGTTCATCTGGACGCCGCACTGCATGCACATCGGGGCGTCACTGTGGCGCACCGCCGGGCGGGCCATGCCCGACGGGTTCGTGAGGTCGTTGTTCGGGGCGGCCGGGGCCACACCGAGGTCGAGCTGGGTGACCAGCTCGGCGGCCGACGGCACGCTCTTCGGGTCGACGGCCAGCTCGGTGCCGTTCGACGTCTCGATGACCGACTCCTCGACGCCGGGCAGCGTGGGCTGCAGGCGCTCGTCGACCGAGAAGATGCCGAGCTCCGCGCGCTCGTCGTAGCTCATGTACTCGAGCGACAGGCGACGGAACAGGTAGTCCATGATCGACGACGCGAAGCGGATGTCCGGATCATCGGTCATGCCGGCCGGCTCGAAGCGCATGTTGGTGAACGCCTCGACGAACGCCCGCAGCGGCACGCCGTACTGCAGGCCGTAGCTGATGCTCTTGGCGAAGGCGTCCATGATGCCGCTGAGCGTGGAGCCCTGCTTCGACACGGTGAGGAAAATCTCGCCCGGCTGGCCGTCGTCGTACTCACCGATCGTGGCGAAGCCCTTGCAGTCGGCGACACGGAACTCGAAGGTTCGGCCGCGTCGGCTGCGGGGCAGCTTCTGGCGGATCGGCTGATGGACGACCCGCTCGACGATGCGCTCGACGACTTGCGTGGCCTGTGCCTCGACCGCAGGCGCCTCGTCGGCGCCGTCCTTCTTGGCGGTGCTGAGCGGCTGGCCGACCTTGCAGTTGTCGCGGTAGACGGCGACGGCCTTGAGGCCGAGCTGCCAGCTGAGCAGGTGCAGCGACTCGATGTCTTCGATGCTGGCCTCCTCGGGCATGTTCACCGTCTTGGAGATGGCGCCCGAGAGGAACGGCTGGGTGGCGCCCATCATGCGGACGTGACCCTCGTAGTGGATGGTGTTGTCACCCATCGAGCAGGCGAACACGGCAACGTGCTCGGCAGCAAGGTGCGGTGCACCGAGAATGCTCTTCTCGCGGTCGATGTAGGCCACGATCTCGTCGACCTGCTGGGCGTTGTAGCCGAGGCGACGCAGCGCCCGCGGGATCGTCTGGTTGACGATGACCATGGTGCCGCCGCCGACGAGCTTCTTCATCTTGCACAGACCGAGGTCGGGCTCGATGCCGGTGGTGTCGCAGTCCATCATCAGGCCGATGGTGCCCGTGGGCGCCAGCACGCTGGCCTGGCTGTTGCGGACGCCGTACTCCTCGCCGTCACGGACGGCGGACTCCCATGCCTGCTGGCCGGCGGCGACGAGCGCAGCCGGAACGGCGTCGACGCCGTCGATGGTGTACGACTCGTCGCGGTGCATGCGCAGCACGTTGAGCATGTACTGCTCGTTCTCGGCGAAGCCGGCGAACGGGCCCATACGGCTGGCGGTGCGGGCGCTCGTGGCGTACGCGTGGCCGGTGAGGAGCGACGTGAGCGATGCGGCCCACGCACGACCCTCGACCGAGTCGTAGGGCAGGCCGAGCGCCATGAGCAGCGCGCCGAGGTTGGCGTAGCCGATGCCGAGCTGGCGGAACGCACGGCTCGTCTCACCGATGCGCTCGGTCGGGTAGTCGGCCCGGCCGACCAGGATCTCCTGGGCGGTGAAGACGACCTCGACGGTGTTCATGTAGGCCTCGATGTCGAAGCTGTCGTCACCGACGGAGTCGAGGTCGAGGTACTTCAGCAGGTTGATGCTGGCGAGGTTGCAGGCCGAGTCGTCGAGATGCATGTACTCGCTGCACGGGTTCGAGCCGTTGATGCGGCCGGTGGCGTGCGCGGTGTGCCACTTGTTGATGGTGGTGTCGAACTGCAGGCCCGGGTCGGCGCACTCCCACGACGCGGTGGCGAGCTGGCGCCACAGGTCACGCGCCCGCACGGTGCGGATCGGCGACTTGTCGGTGACGGCCTTCAGCGTCCAGTCGGTGTCGTTGACGACGGCATCCATGAACTCGTCGCTCACGCGCACCGAGTTGTTGGCGTTCTGGTACTGGATGCTGAAACTGTCGGAGCCGTCGAGGTCCATGTCGAAGCCGGCGTCGCGGAGCACGCGGGCCTTGCGCTCTTCACGGGCCTTGCACCAGATGAACTCCTCGACGTCCGGGTGATCGACGTCGAGCATGACCATCTTCGCGGCGCGACGGGTCTTACCGCCGCTCTTGATGGTGCCGGCCGAGGCATCGGCACCGCGCATGAAGCTGACCGGGCCGCTGGCGGTGCCGCCGCCGTTGAGCAACTCGTAGCTCGAGCGGATCTTCGACAGGTTGACACCGGCGCCGGAGCCGCCCTTGAAGATGACGCCCTCTTCGCGGTACCAGTTGAGGATGGCGTCCATGGTGTCGTCGACCGAGAGGATGAAGCACGCGCTCGCCTGCTGTGGCACGCCCTTCACGCCGATGTTGAACCACACCGGGCTGTTGAACGCGGCGCGCTGGGTGACGAGGATGAACTTCAGCTCGTCGGAGAACGCGCTGGCCTCGTCGTCGTCGGCGAAGTAGCCGCCTTCGACACCCCACGTGGTGATCGTGTTCACCACGCGGTCGATCACCTGGCGCAGCGACCACTCGCGCTCGGGCGTGCCGAGGGTGCCGCGGAAGTACTTCTGGGCGACGATGTTCGTGGCGTTGAGCGACCACGACGCCGGAAACTCGACACCGAGTTGCTCGAAGGCGACCGTGCCGTCCTTCCAGTTGCTGATGCGCGCATCACGGCGCTCCCACACGACCTGGTCATAGGGGTGGACGCCCGGCGTCGTGAAATGACGCTTGATCCCGATCGACAGACGCTCCGGCGCCAAAGACATACGCACTCCCTCAGTTCGAACCCGACAAACTCTCGCAACACAAGATGTGGTGGTTGATCGCTCCCCACAGCGGTAGCCACCACAAGCAGTGGGAAGATTACAGCACTGTAGTTACATCGCTGTCAACGGCGACGGTTCCTTTTTTCTCCCCCGTCGGCGGCCATCGACACACATTCGGCAGCGATGCACGTCGCAGGTATGGGAACTTCCCCCAAACAGCTCCGAGCGCACCGGTGTACCCGCCCGACCTGAACTGACCGTCCGCGCCGCGCATCGCTGCCAACTGCTGAGCGCACCCTACGGGTGTCCCCCTGTGGAGCAAAAGAGGGACAAGCCTGTGAATTTCGCTGTGGATGACGGCCCCTACCTGTGCACTCTGTGGGAAACCGCTACCACCGATCGCGCTCCCGAGGGACCGTTCAGGTGCCACGCACAGTGGCTGACCTGGGGCGTTGTTCGGAATGAACGCTCAGATACCGGTCGCCGGGGCCGGCACGAGCGCGACGACCTCGACCGGGATGCCGTTGAGGACCGATGTGCCCGACAGCGGGTCGATCGCCTCGTGGTCGGTGAGCACGTTGCTGTTCACACCCGCCCGCTCGGCAGCCACCCGCATCGATGTGCCGGCCTGGCCGTGCCCCCATCCGTGCGGGAGGCTGACGACACCCGGCCGCACCCCATCGGTCACCTCGACCGGCACGTCCACCGACCCGACCCGGCTCGCCACCCGGGCGTGTCCGCCGTCGGCGAGCCCCAGACGTGCGGCATCGTCGGGGTGGACCTGCAGGGTGCAGCGCGGCTTGCCCTTCACGAGCACCTCGATGTTGTGCATCCACGAGTTGTTGCTGCGCAGGTGCCGTCGCCCCACCAGGACGAGGTCGCGGGCGGCCAGCTCGGCGACGCTGCCGGCGAGCCGGGCGAGGTCGGCCATCAGCACGGGGTGGTCGAGCTCGATCGCACCGGACGGCGTGGTGAGCACCTGCGGCAGCCGCGGCTCCAACGCCCCGTAGTCGACGCCGTGCGGGTGCTCGAGCAGGAGGTCGAGGCTGGCGCCGTCGTCGGGCCCTGCCCCGAACGCCGCCCCCCATGCGCCGGTCTGCAGCATCAGGTCGAGCAAGCGCTCCGGGCCGCGACGGCCGTCGACCGAGAGCTCGGCCATGATCTCGTCGGCGTCGCGACCGCAGATGGGCGACGCCGGGTCGGTCACCGCGTGGTGCACCAGACCGCGCAGGACGACGTCGTCGAGCACGTCGGGGTCGGCGTCGCCGCCCTGGCCCTGGGCGACGAGCGCCAGCTTCGCGAGGATCTCCCACTCGTCGGGCTGACCATCGGCCAACGGCAGCACCGGAGGGCTGTAGTTGGCGACGTTGCGGATCGCGAACTGCAGCAGCGACACGTCGTAGTGGCTGCGCTGCAGCGACGACGGGCTCGGCAGGACGATGTCGGCATGACGGGTGGTCTCGTTGAGGTAGATGTCGATGCTGATCATCAGCTCGAGCTCGTCGAGGGCGGCATCGAGCTGATCGGAGTTCGGCGTCGAGAGCACCGGGTTGCCGGCCATGGTGATCAGCGCCTTCACCGCGCCGGAGGGGTGGGTGATCTCCTCGGCCAGCGCCGCCACCGGGTACTCCCCCATCACCTCGGGGAGTCCGCTGACGGCCGTGTGGCCGCGACCGATCTCGAAGCCCCGACTCCGCACCTTCGAGGCACGCGAGGTGACGGCCTTCGGGAACATCGCACCACCGACCCGGTCGAGGTTGCCGGTGATGATGTTCACGACATCGATGAGCCACGACGTCGTGGTGCCGAACTCGGTGGTGGTCGTGCCGATGCGGCCGTAGACGGTGGCCGTGGTGGCCGCTGCCAGCTCGCGGGCCACATCGCGGATGACCGAGGGGTCGAGGCCAGTGGCACCGGCAACGGCTTCGGGCGTGAACGGCGCACAGGCCGTCAGCACGGCATCGAGACCCTGCAGGTGCGCTGCCACGTGCTCGCCCGGATTGACCAGGCCCTCGGCGGCGACCGTCTGCACGATCGCCGCCAGGAGCAGGGCGTCGGCCCCGGGCCGGATCGCAAGCCAGCGATCGGCCTCGTCGACCGTGCGGCTGCGGCGGGGGTCCACCACGATCAGGCGGCCGCCACGGGCACGCATCGCCTCGATGCGGCCCGGGAAGTCGGGCGCCGTGCAGAGGCTGCCGTTCGATGCGTACGGGTTCGCCCCGAGGATCATGAGGCAGTCGGTCCTGTCGAGGTCGGGCACCGGCACGGTGGCTGCACCACCGAACACATAGGCCGACGCGACCTGGCGAGGCATCTGGTCGACGGTCGACGCGCTGAAGCGCTGCTTGGTGCCGAGCGCCTGGAGCATCGGCCGGTTGTAGAGCATCGCCCCGAGGTTGTGCGCATTGGGGTTACCGAGGTAGACGCCGATCGACTCGCGACCGTGGCGATCGATGACGTCGGTGAGCCGACGCTCGACCTCGACCCACGCCTCGGGCCAGTCGACCTCGACGTGCACCCCGTCGCGCTTCACCAGCGGCCGCCGCAGGCGGTCCGGGTCGTCGTGCAGTTGCTTCAGCGTCGAGCCCTTCGGGCACAGGTAGCCGTGGCTGAACACGTCGGCCCGGTCACCGCGGATGCGCACCCCCTGCTCGTCGCGCACGGTGATCTCGAGCCCGCACCCGGCCTCGCACA
>JBEGOE010000078.1:0-2765 GCA_041182165.1 Actinomycetota bacterium | reverse complement strand
GTGAACGTCGTCGCGCCGGGGGCTGTCACGGGGTTGCAGGCGATCCTGCGGGGCGGCCGGCTGCCGATGCCGCTCGTCGGTCCCGAGTGGGCCATCACCCGCCGGATGTCTCATCTGTTCGGGGCGCCGATCCCCGAGCACGTGCTCGAGGTGCTCCACCGAGGCCGCCTCGCCGACGGCGACCGAGCGATCGAACTGCTCGGCGTCACGCCAGCGGCGTCGACACCCGAGGTGATCGACCGGCTGTTCGCGTGGGAGAGCGTCGTGCGCGTCACCAAGGCGCCAAGGGCGGTCGCCTGACATGGCCGACCTGATCCAGCTCCCCCGTCGCGCTGCAGCGAGCACCATCAACGCCGTCACCGCGCCGCTGCGGCCGCTGCTGCCACCCAACTCGGTCGACGAGTGGGGCCGCGACGACCACCTCGTGCGCATCATCCAGCCGTTCGCACGGCTGCGCTGGGACGTCAGCGTCGGTGGCCTGCAGCACCTGCCGACCCGCAAGGGCGCGCTGCTCATCACCAACGAGCGCCGCCTCTCGTTCAGCCCGCTCTACGTCGCATGGGCGCTCTCGAACGCCACCGACCGGGCCGTCCGGTTCGTCGGCCGGCCCGATCATGCCCCCTTCGGCGCGGCGCTGCGGCGCGTGGGTGCGCTGCTCGACGACCCCACCGAGGTGCACGGCGCACTGCGGCACGGCGAGCTCGTCGTGATGGGAACTGCCGCCACCAGCCACCCGCGCTACGCCGGCGCTGTCGACCACGAGCTCGTCAGTGCCGCGGTCACCACCGGGGTCGCCGTCATCCCTGTCGCATCGATGAGCACCTTGTTCAGCCGTGCGGCCCGAGCCGAGGTCGGCGCACCGATCCGGATGCGCACCAAGCGGCGCGGACCCCTCGCCGAGATCGAGATCGCCGAAGCCGCCCAGCGCCATCTCCAGAAGATGCTCGACGAGCTGGGCGGCGTGCAGACCGGTGTCGCACCCATCGACTGGTTGACGGAGGGCTGATGCCGTACGCACGTTCCACCGACGGCATCCGTGTCCACTACGAGGTGTTCGGTCGACCCAACGCCCCGGCGGTGCTGATGATCCAGGGCCTCGGGGCCGACAAGCACGGATGGGACATGCAGCGGTTCGTACTCGCAGCCCGCTACCGGGTGATCGCCCTCGACAACCGTGGTGCGGGCCGCAGTGACAAGCCGTTCGGCCACTATTCGCTCGAGCAGATGGCCGACGACGCGATCAGCGTCCTCGACGCATCGGGTGCCGACCGGGCGCACGTGGTCGGCGCGTCGATGGGCGGCGCGATCTCGCAGATCGTCGCGCTGAAGCACCCCGAGCGCGTCCGGTCGCTCACCCTCGCCTGCACCGCATGCCGCAATCACCCGTGGCGCGTCGAGCTGCTCACCTCGTGGGCCACCCGGGCGAGCGAGCGCGGCATGGGCGCCATGACCCGCGAGGCCGCCCGATGGGTGATCGGGCCCCGCTCGTTCCGTCGCCTGCTGCCCGCCTTCGGCTGGCTCGGGCCACTCGCCATGGGACGGCCGACGCATGCATTCGTGGCCCAGGTGCGGGCGATCCTCGCCACCGACGAGACGATGGCCGACCAGCTGTCCACGATCACGGTGCCGGCGCTCATCATGGTCGGCAACCAGGACATCCTCACCCCGCGGGGCGACAGCGAGGAGCTGGCCGATCGGCTGCCGAACGCCGAGCTCGTCGTCATCTCGGGCGCCGCGCACGGGTTCATGGTCGAGCACGCCACCACGTTCAACCGCGTGCTGCTCGAGTTCCTCGGCCGTGTCACCGCGGCCCAGTCCGTCGCCGTCGACGACACCACGACACTGGCCGAGCCCGCGTGAAGGTCGGCATCGTCGGCGCCGGCCTCGCCGGCCTCATGGCAGGGCGCGCCATCGCCGAGGCCGGCCACGACGTCGTGCTGTGGGACAAGGGGCGTTCACCGGGCGGGCGACTCGCCACGCGCCGCATCGGCGATGCCCGCCTCGACCACGGTGCCCAGTTCTTCACGGTCCGCTCCGACGAGTACGCCCGACACGTCGCCGCCTGGGAGGCCGACGGCATCGTGCGCGAGTGGTGCCGCGGCTTCGGCGAGACCACCGACGGCCACCCGCGCTACTCGGCGCCAGCCGGCATGAACTCGATCGCCAAGCATCTCGCCCGTGGCCTCGACGTGCGGTGCCCGTCGCTCGTGTTCTCGCTCCACCGCATCGACGGGCCTCACCGCTGGCAGGTCCGCCTCGACGACGGGACGACCACCGACGTCGACGCGCTCATCGTCACCTGCCCGCTGCCCCAGACGTTCTCGCTCCTCATGTCGGCAGAGGTCAGCATGCCCGAGGCTCTGTGGCGCACGCAGTACGACACCACGCTGTGCCTGCTGGCCGTCCTCGACCGCCCCGGCGCCGTGCCATCACCCGGCGGCGTACAGGGTGACCCGAGCTTCACCTTCGTCGCCGACAACGTGGCGAAGGGGCTCAGCACCGTGCCGGCCCTGACGCTGCACGCGAGCCCGGCCTGGAGCGACGAGCACTGGGACGACGACCCCACGGTGGCCCACGACCTGCTGGTCGAGTTGGCCCGGCCGTACCTCGGCGATGCAGCGATCGTCGAGAGCCAGTTGAAGCGCTGGCGGTTCGCCACGCCGCGCTCGAGCTGGCCGGACCCGTGCTGGTCGCCCGACGGTGACCCCTGCATCGCGGTGGCCGGCGACGCGTTCGCCGGGCCGCGCATGGTGGGCGCCGCGCTG
>JBEGOE010000077.1:0-3962 GCA_041182165.1 Actinomycetota bacterium | reverse complement strand
GGCGAAGGTCGGGCGCACACGCTCGTCACCGAAGAGGGGTGCTGCCGTGAGCGCCTGGAGCTCCTCGATGATCTGCTCGACCCTCACCATGGTGGGGCCTGCGGCCCGGCCAGTTGCAGGTGCGGATGCGGATGCGGATGCGGATGCGGTGACGATGTCGTCACGACGGTCGCGCTCGGCGGGCGGCGGACGGACGCCCGACGGCATCGGCGAGTCGGCCCGGCCCGACAGGGTCACGGTGTCCTGCCGGTCGTGGCCGAGCCACTGATCACGCTCGTCGGCAGCCGTCTCGGCCACCAGACGCTCGAGGGCCTGCTCGATCGTCTCCTCGTCGAGCGCCACGGTCACCTCCACACCGAGATCGGAGGCGAAGAACCCGCCGATCCCGCCGCGTCGGATGCGGTTCGCAGCGACGACCCGCACACGGGTGCCGAGCGAGTGCTCGGCAACGGCGATCGCCTCGTCGAGGGTCGCTGCCCGGAAGCGCATCGTGTCGGCGCCCGGATCGGATGCCGGCGCCGCGCTCGTGCCCGCGGTCTGCTTGGCCTGACGCTCAGTTTGCTGCAAAGGCATCGAAACGCTCCTGTGGTTCGCCGGACGGACGTCCGGTCATGTCGTGGTGATCGCCTGTGATGTCCACGTTGGCGATGAGGTCGATCTGGAGGTGGTCGCCGATCTCGGCGTACGAGATGACGGCGAGGCCGGGCACGGTGGCCTTCACGAGGCGGCCGAGCGCGGCGCGCAGCGGCGCCGAGCACACGAGCACCGGCGACGCGCCCTGCACCGCCGTGGCACCGACCCACTCGGTCAGCGAACGAATGAGGCGGTCGGTGTCGTCGGGGGCGAGCTCGAACTGACTCGTGCCCTCGCTGACGCGCAGGCCGCTGAGCAACCGGTGCTCGGTGCTCGCCGACATGGTGATGGCCGTGAGCCGGTTGTCGCTCGCGAGCGCGGAGGTGATGGCGGGACCGAGCTCATGGCGGGCAGCCTCGACCAACGCCTCGATCGATCGGTTCGACCGGGCACGATCACCGATCGCCTCGAGGATGCGGACCAGGTCCTTGATGGGCACGCTGTCCTCGAGCAGACCACCGAGGACGCGCTGCACCTCACCGGCGCTGACGCCGAGGGTGGTGAGGTCGTCGACGACCTGCGGGTCGGTGACACGGACGCCGTCCATCAGGATCTTGACGTCGGTGCGGCTCAGCAGTCGGCCGGCACGGCGGCGGACGATCTCGGCGAGGTGGGTGACGATCAGCGTCGAACGATCGACCACGGTGTTGCCCAGGATCTCCGCCTGCGCCTGGTACTCGGCCGGCACCCAGCGGGCGGCCAGGCCGAAGACCGGCTCGCGCACGTCGTCGCCGGGCAGCGAATCGAAACCGTCGCCGATCACGAGCACACGGCCGGCCGGGGCGATGCCACGACCGACCTCCACCCCGTGGACCTTGATCGTGTAGGTGCCGGACGGCAGGTCGGCGGCGTCACGCGTACGGATGCTCGGCATGACGAAGCCGAGCTCGGTGGCGATCTTGCGGCGCAAGGCGCCGACGCGGTCGAGCAGGTCGCCGCCCGTGGCGCCGTCCACCAGCGGGATGAGGTCGAACGCGATGTTCAGCTCGAGGGGCTCCACCCGTGCGTCGACCGCCATCTGCTGCGGCGATGGCGGCGCCACTTCCTCGGGCGCCACCGGTGGCATCGACTCGCGGACGAGGTCGTCCTCGCGGGGCAGGCGGTTGGCGATGAGCAGCAGGCCGACACCGAGGATGATGAAGGGCACCTTGGGCAGGCCAGGGATCAGGCCCATCATCAGCATCACGGCGCCCGCGGCCCGAACGGCGGGGCGCTGGCGGCGGAGCTGGGCGAACACGTCCGACCCGAGGTCGGAGCCACCGGATGCACGGGTGACGATGAGGCCCGCCGAGATCGACACCAGGAGTGCCGGGATCTGTGACACGAGGCCGTCGCCGACCGTCAGCAGCGAGAAGGTGGTGATCGCCTCGCTCACCGGCATACCCATCTGGACGACGCCGATCAGGAAGCCACCGATGAGGTTCACCATCGTGATGACGAGGCCGGCGATCGCATCGCCCTTCACGAACTTCGAGGCACCGTCCATCGCACCGTAGAAGTCGGCCTCGTCGGCGACCTCCTGGCGGCGGAGCTTGGCCTCCTCGTCGGTCAGTACGCCGGCGCTCACGTCGGCGTCGATCGCCATCTGCTTGCCAGGCATTGCGTCGAGGGTGAATCGCGCCGTCACCTCGGCAACGCGGCCGGAACCGTTCGAGATGACCACGAACTGGACGAGCGTCAGGATCAGGAAGATCACGAGGCCGACCACGATGCTGCCACCCACGACCACCGAGCCGAAGGTCGCGATCACGTCACCGGCGTGACCATTCGACAGCACGGCTCGCGAGGTGGCGACGTTGAGGCCGAGGCGCAGCAGCGTGACGACGAGGAGCAGCGAGGGGAAGGAGCTGAAGTCGAGCGCCCGCTTGACGTTCATCGACACGAGGAGGATGAGGATCGAGATCGACAGGTTCGCCACGATCAGGACGTCGAGGATGTTGGACGGCAGCGGGATCACCATGACGGCGACCACGAGCACGACGGTGCCAGGAAGCATCACCTGGCCCGATCGACTCTTGTCCAACGCATCCTCCGTTCGTCACCGGTTGCATCCTGCGAACCGATCCGGGCATCTGCGCTGACCTTGCTGCGCTTCCGTATCGACCCCGGACCATCACAACCGTTCGGAGGAAACCGGACTTGTCAACGGGGTTCGGACCCGCTGGCAGAGAGAGACAGGAGGTCGCAGTGCAACTCGAGACACGACGGTTCGGGACCATCGAGGTGAAGGACGACGACGCCTTCGCCGTGCCCACCGGCATCCCGGGCTTTCCAGCCATGCGCCGCGTCGCGCTGCTCGGCGCCGGACCGGCACCGGGTCAGGAGCCCGACGACGAACAGGCGCTCTTCTGGCTCCAGGACCTCGACGACGGCGACCTCGCCTTTCTGTGCGTGGTGCCGTGGATCGCCTTCCCGGAGTACGAGATCGACATCGACGAGCGCTCGCTCGGCATCGACGACGAGCTCGACGTGCGGATCCTCGGGATCATCACGGTGCGGCAGGAGGATGAGGGTGAGAGCATGACGGTCAACCTCCGGGCTCCGCTGGTGGTCGACGTCGCGAAGCGTCGGCTGCAGCAGGTGATCCTGTCGGACTCACGCTGGCCGATCCGGGCGCCGTTCGCGGTGCTCACCAACGCCGAGGTGTCGTGATGTTGGTCCTCACCCGCCGCATCGGCGAGAGCATTCTCATCGGCGACGACATCGTCGTGACCGTGCTCGAGCTCAACCGCGATCAGGTCCGCATCGGCATCAGGGCTCCACGCTCGGTCAGCGTGCACCGCGAAGAGGTGTACCAGGAGATCCTCCTGTCGAACCAGGCCGCTGCGGCGGCCGACGCTGTCGACGCACGCGTGCCGGCGCCCGCCGCCTCCGTGCCATCCCCTGCGATCGCTGCACCGACGAGCTTCTCCCAACTCCCCCGCCGCCGCTGACCGGCCACCACCACCAGCCCATCCCTCGACGTTCTGGTCGCGATCTCGTACGGCTGCCGTACGAGGTCGCGACCGGACGCGCGCCATGGCTCAGGCGACGAGGACGTGGGGTGCCCTACGCTCGAGGATCGCACGGATCCGCTTGGCGACCCGCCCAGGGTGCTTCGTCACCTCGTTCCACGTGAGCCGGAGGACGGTGTAGCCGGCCGCCACCAGCTCTGCATCGCGGATCCGGTCGTACTCGAACTGCCTGCGGTCGAGGCCGTGGGTCTCGTGCCCGTCACACTCGATCACCACCGTCGTGCCCACGACGAGGAAGTCGACCTCGTGCCCCTCGACGATCGGATGGAACACGACGGGCGGCAACCGCTGGCGTTGCACGAGCTCGTTCATGAC
>JBEGOE010000076.1:0-3387 GCA_041182165.1 Actinomycetota bacterium | reverse complement strand
CACGCCGGCGACCCACAGCAGGCAGCTCGGCGAGTACTTGCCCTTGCGCGCCACCCGCGGCGCATCGACGCCGCCGAGCAGCGTGCGGTACGCCACCGGCAGGTCGGGGTTGCACACGACGGCGGCGGCAGCGATGCGCTCGCCGCCGCCGACCTCGACACCGGTGACGGCACCGTTGCCGTCGCGCAGGATGCGCGTGACCGGCGAGTCGTAGCGGATCGTCACGCCGGCCTTCTCGACCGCAGCGGCCAGCCCGCTGGCCATCATGTGCATGCCACCCTTCGGCACGAACACGCCCTCGACCGAGTCCATGTAGGTGATGACGGCGTACAGCGACAGCGCCTCGTACGGCGCCAGGCCGGCGTACATCGACTGGAAGCTGAAGATGCGCTGGAGCCGCTCGTCGTCGAAGAAGCTCGCGACCTTCTTGCCCAGCTTGCCGAACCCGCCGAGCTTCACGAGCTCGAGCCCGGCGCGCCACGGCTTCACGAGATCGAGCGGTGAGTCGAAGTTGGCGTCGATGAAGTGCGCCATCTCGACCCGGTAGAGCTGCTCGAGCCAGTCGCAGAAGCGGCCGAAGGCCTCGGCCTCCTTGGCGTTGGCGAACTCGCGGATCTCCTGCGTCATCGCCTCTCGGCCGTGGCGGACGAACAACGTGCTGCCGTCGGCATAGCAGGCCCGGTACATCGGGTCGACCTTGTCGATGGTGATGAAGTCGGCCATGTCGGCGCCCGCCGCCTCGAAGGCGTCGGCAAGCAGGTTCGGCATGGTGAGCACGGTGGGCCCGTTGTCGAGGCGGAACCCCGCCTCGGTGATCATGCCGGCGCGGCCCCCGGGGATGGCGTCGCGTTCCACGAGGGTGACGCGGTGGCCGTCGCGGCTGAGGTGCGCGGCGGCGCTGAGCCCACCGAGCCCGGCACCGATGACCACGACGTCGAGCTGCTTGCTCATACGTGCCTCCAGCTGACGTAGTGGGCGAGCTCGACGAGCTCGGCCCTGGCCTGAACGGTGATCGGCGCCTTGTCGATCGCGACCAGCGCCTCGTCGGTGAGCGAGGTGATCGTGGCCTCGAGGTCGGCGAGCGCGCCCGTCTCGACGATGACCTGCTGGATGGCTGCCACCTGTGCGTCGGTGAGGCCGGGACGGCCGACCTGATCGAGCACGGCGCGCTGCGATGTCGTTGCAGATGCAACAGCACGAGCCAACAGCGGTGTGGGCTTGCCCTCGCGCAGGTCGCCGCCCACCGGCTTGCCGGTGAGTGCCTCGTCGCCGAAGGCGCCCATTACGTCGTCGCGCATCTGGAACGCGTCGCCGAGCGGCAACCCGTACGCGCTGAGCGCCGGCAGCAACTCGGCGGCCCGGTCGGGGGCGGCCAGCACGGCACCGAGGTGGAGGGGCCGTTCGATCGTGTACTTGCCGCTCTTGTACCGGCAGATCCGCTCGGCCTTGTCCTGGCGACGGTCGTTGCGAACCCCGCCGAGGATGTCGAGGATCTGGCCGACGTTGAGCTCGATGCGGAGCTCGTTCCAGATCGCCCAACCAGCGCGCGGCGCGCCCAGCAGCAGCTGGTCGGCGTAGACGAAGGCGAGGTCGCCGACCAGGATCGCGACGCCCTCACCGAAACCACGGGCCTCGCCGGCCCAGACGCCGAGCTGATGCAGCTCGGCGAAGACCGTGTGCGTGGTGGGTGCGCCGCGGCGGCTGCTGGCATCGTCCATGACGTCGTCGTGGAAGAGGGCGAAAGCGTGCATCAGCTCGAAGGCGGCACCGGCGTTGACGACCATCGGGTCATCGGGGTCGCCCCCGGCGCCGACGAAACCCCAGTGGGTGAACGCAGGGCGGAGGCGCTTGCCGCCGGCCAGCACCAGTCGGGCGATCTCGTCGATCGGCTCGCGCAGGTCGTCGTCGAAGTCGGTCCAGCGGGCCGACTCGGCCTCGAGCAGGTCGCGCAACCGGACACCGATGCGCTCCGCGATCCACGGGAGCGACGCAGGGACGGGAGCAGGGACCACGCCGTCAGGCTAGGTGCATCGCACGAACCATGCGTGCCCGTACTCCCGGTTGCCCGTCACGGGCCCGAGCACGGTCACGTCCGAGGCGTGGCCACCAGCAGCACCTGCTGGGGCACCGTGCTGCCGTCGCTCGGGCGGATGCTCGGGCGGATGGTGGCGACCACGAGTTGCGATCCCACGACACGCAGGCCGCCCGATGCGTTCACCGGCTCACCCGCTGCCTCGTCGAGCGAGTCACGTGACCACGAGACCCCGTCGGTGCTGTGCAGCAGCAACGACGTCGCCGACCTGGCGTTGCGGTAGATGGGCTCCAGCAGCTTCGTCGACAGCTCTTCCCAGCTGAACGAGACAGGAGGAGCGTCCGCCGTGAGCCGCACGACCACACCACCGGTGTCGTTCACCGCCGTCACGAGGTCGGTCGTGCCGCGGCCGTCCTGCAGGCGACCGAGCTCCTCGCCCGTCACCCCATCGAGGAACGTGTAGCCGCCATTGCCGTTCTCGGCCCGCACGATGACGCCGTCGCGGGTCATCTCGACCCCTCCGACCTCTGCGATCGGGTCGACGATCAGCCAGCCGGTGAGCGAGATGCCCTGCGGGCCGACCACGGCGCCCGAGGCCCCGATGGTCGCCGACACGCCGTCGGAGGAACGAACGAGACCGGCCAGGTTCGTCGCTGTCCAACCGCCGGACGGACCACGCACCGCCACGATCGTGCCGGCACCGTTGTCGTCCTGCCCCGTGATCACCAGGCGGTCACCCCAGGCGAGAAGCGATTCGGCGTAGACAACCGGCGGGGCATCGAGCTCGGTCCACGAGAGACCGTCGGCGCTGCTCCACATGGCCACGTCCGGCTCCGGGCCGTAGAGCGCCGTCCATACCGCGAAGCCGTCGGCCGTGGCGGTCAGCTTCACATCGGCGAACTGCGACACGCCGGCCGGGCCGGTCACCTCCTCGAACGTCGAGCCGCCCGTGGTGGAGAGGAAGTACCGCAGGGAGCCGTCGAACGCATCGCCGACGGCCTGCGAGATGCCGAGCTCGGCCCAGGTGTACGTGCGTGCCGGCATCGGCGTGTCCGAGCAGCCCTCGACAGCTTCGGTGGTGGGCGGGTTGCTGATCGTGGTGGGCGAGGCGATGATCGTGGTCGTCGGGTCGGTCGTCCCCTCCACGATCGTGGTGCCCGTCGTGGCATCCGGCGCAGCGGAGGCAGGTGAGGGGCCCATCACGATGGTCGTCTGGGGGGACGGTGCGTCGCACGGGCCGGTGGCGAGCACCTCGACCCCCGCCGGATTGATGTTGATGCCCCGGTTCAGGTCCTCCGCAGGGAGCAGCGCGGTCCACTCGATCTGTGGCGTGACGCGAGTGGCCAGCAGCACAC
>JBEGOE010000075.1:0-11117 GCA_041182165.1 Actinomycetota bacterium | reverse complement strand
GCGTTCGGCGACGACATCGACGGCTGGGTGCCGTTCGAGGCGCCGTTCGCGATGGCGAACCGGTTGGTGCCCGCCGACCCGCGCCAGCACGGCGAGGTGGTCGACACGTTGCTGGTCGCGTGGCGCGATGCCTGGCGGATCCTGCAGGGGCCGCTGCCCGTGGCTGCCTCGCTCGACGTGCGCGCCGTGGTCATCCCACGCGACGACGTCGTGGCGGCCGAATGGGCCCGCCGCGACGAGCACCTGCGCTGGCACACATGGTTGCGGGCACTGCGCGACGGGACGATCACGATCCCCGGGCGCGCCGACCGCGAACTGGCCGACCTGGCCGGGTCGTGCGATCAGCTCGGCATCGCCGTCAGCGGCGACCGCAGCCTCGAGCTCGAGGGTCTCCTGCACCGCACCGCCGAAGACGGCCCCGATCGACCACTCGCCATCACGTTCCGCCCCACCGGACCCGACGGCGACGCACGCGCCGAAGCGGTGTCGGAGGTGCTCGCGGCGACGCGGCGGTGTGCATCGTCGATGCCGATCGAGCGGTTCACCGCCACCGATCTGGCCGCCCTGGCGTCAGCCCTGCGCTGACCCGTCCGTCACTCTCGTTGCATCTGGTTGCGTCGATCGCAACCGTCCGCAACGAGAGTTGATTCAGCTGCGCGAGCGGTAGGTGGCGCCGGTCTGGCTGGCGTCTTTGTTCAGGCGCTTCGACAGGTGCAGGCCCTCGAGCACGAACTCGATGGCGGCCGCCACAGCGGCGGGTGACTCGTCGCCCTGGGTGAGGCCGAGCACGGCGGTGCGCAGTGCCGGCACCTGCTCGAGCAGTTGCGCCTCGTCGGCCGAGGCGATGTCCTCGCCGGTGTGGGCGATGATGCCCTCCTCGAACGCGGCGATGACGTCACGCACCTGGTCGGGCGAGACGCGCTCCTTGTAGACGGTGAGCACGGCGCCCTTCACGAGGTTCTCGAGGATGATGCCGTCGCGGCCTTCCTCGACCGACTCGATCTCGATCTTGCCGCCTGACGACGCTGCCAGTGCGTCGAGGTCACACACGCGGGGCACGACCGAGCGCTCACCGGCGCGCAGGCCACGGCGCAACGCGTTGGCGCCGAGGACCTCGAGGTTGCTGACCGAGAGGCGTACGCTGACACCGCTGCGCTGGTTCACCTGGTTGCTGGCGCGGGCCATCTGGCTGAACGTGGCGACGACCTCCTCGAGGTAGTCGGGCATGCTGACGTGCACGTCGCCCACCGATGCGGGGCGCGCCTCCTGGCGCATGATCGCCACCTCGGTGACGGTGTCGAGCGGGTAGTGCGTGCGGATCTGGCTGCCGAAGCGGTCCTTCAACGGCGTGATGATGCGGCCGCGGTTGGTGTAGTCCTCGGGGTTGGCGCTGGCGACGAGCATGACGTCGAGGGGCAGGCGGATCTTGTAGCCGCGCACCTGCACGTCGCGCTCTTCGAGCACGTTGAGGAGGCCGACCTGGATGCGCTCGGCGAGGTCGGGGATCTCATTGATCGCGAAGATGCCGCGGTTCGTGCGCGGCACGAGGCCGTAGTGGAGTGTGAGCTCGTCGCTGAGATAGCGGCCCTCGGCGACCTTGATGGGGTCGACCTCGCCGATGAGGTCGGCGATCGAGGTGTCGGGAGTGGCGAGCTTCTCGCCGAAACGCTCGTCGCGGTGCACCCACGTGATCGGGGTCTCGTCAGCCATCTCGGCCACCAGGTCGCGGGCGTGCTTGCTGACGGGGTGGTAGGGGTCGTCGTTGATCTCGCTGCCGGAAACGATCGGCATCCACTCGTCGAGCAGGCCGGTGAGCGAGCGGATCATGCGGGTCTTGGCCTGCCCGCGCTCGCCCAGGAAGATGACGTCGTGACCGGCCAGCAGCGCGTTCTCGAGCTGCGGCATGACCGTGTGCTCGTAGCCCATGACACCCTGGAAGAGGGGCTCGCCGGCGGAGATCTTCTCGACCGCGTTGCGACGGATCTCCTCCTTCACCGGCACCGATTGCCAGCCGGCAGAGCGCAGTTGACCGAGCGTGGACGGGAGCGAGGTCGTCATGGGCCGACCCTACCCCGACACGTCGCTGAGTACGCTGGCGGGATGGATCTGAGCGGCGCATGGCGGGCACGCGTCGCCGATGATGAGGCGCGCCGCACCGGTGTGGGACTCGGGTTCGACGACAGCTCGTGGGCCGAGGTCGCCGTGCCCGGCCACTGGCGGCTGCACGAACCGTTCCGCGACACCGACGGTCCGGTGCTCCACCGCACCGACTTCTTCCACCGCGCACCTGCCGAGGGCGAGCGCGTGTTCGTCACCCTGCACGGGATCTTCTACCAGGCCGACGTCTGGCTCGACGGCGCGTACCTGGGCGACCCCGAGGGCTACTTCACCGCGCACAGCTTCGACATCACCGACCTCTGCCGGCTGTCCACCGAGCACGTCCTCGCCGTCGAGGTGACGTGCCCGCCACAGCGGGCCGGCAGCCCGAAGCGAACGCTCACCGGCAGCTACCAGGACCCAGCGTCCGTCGACTCGACGTGGAACCCGGGCGGGCTGTGGCGCACCGTCACCGTCGACACCACCGGGCCCGTCCGCATCGATCGCTGCCGCGTGCTGTGCCGCGACGCGAACAGCACCCGCGCCCACCTTCGGCTGACGGCGCGGCTCGACAGCGACGAGGCGCGCAGGGCGCGCGTCACCACACTCGTCGACGGCACGGTCGTGGCCGAACAGGACCACTCGCTGGCGCGTGGCGGCAACGAGATCACCTGGAACCTCGACATCGCCAAGCCGCAGCTGTGGTGGCCGTGGTCGCTCGGCGAGCAACCGCTCAGCGACGTCGAGGTCGTCGTGTCGGTCGACGGCGCGGCCAGCCACCGGCACGGTGCGCGCACCGGCCTGCGCGAGATCGCGTTCGACGACTGGGTCATGTCGGTGAACGGCGAGCGGCTGTTCGTGAAGGGCGTGAACCTCGGGCCAGCGCACCTCGACGTCGCTGGCGCGACGGATGCCACCGTCTGCCGTGATGTCGGGCTCGCACGCGAGGCCGGGCTCGACATGATCCGCTGTCGCGGACACATCGCTCCGGCGGCGCTCTACGCAGCGGCCGACGAGCTCGGCATGCTGGTGTGGCAGGACATGCCGTTGGTCGGCGGGTACGCACGGACGGTCCGCCGGCAGGCCGTCGAACAGGCGGCCGCTGCGGTCGACCTCCTGGGCCATCACCCCTCGATCGCCGTGTGGTGCGGTCACGATTCGCCCGAGCAGCACCTGGCCGGCCAGCAACTGCCCACGTGGAACAAGACGATCCTCGACCGTTGGGTGAAACGCGCGCTCGAGAAGGCCGACGAGAGTCGGCCGGTGGTGGCCGCCAGTGGCGTGCAACCGCACCTGCCGACGCTCGAGGGCACCGACAGCCACCTCCGCTTCGGATGGGGTCGCGGCAGCGAGCGCGACCTCGAAGGGCTCGCCGCCACGCTGCCGCGCATGGTGCGCTTCGTCGGGTCGTTCGGGTCGCAGTCGGTGCCCGACGCACCCGGCATGGCCGAGGCGGCCGGCGCCGATACCTTCCCCGCTCTCGACTGGGGCCGCCTCCACGAGCGCCACGGGCTCGAGGTCGACGTGATGCTGCAGCACGTGCCGCCGGACGCCTCGACGAGCTTCGACGAGTGGCGGGATGCCACGCAGCGCTACCAGGCCGCACTGCTGCGCCACCACATCGAGACCCTGCGCCGCCTGAAGTACCGGCCGACGGGTGGATTCTGCTTCTCGTCGCTCGCCGATCCGTCGCCGATGGTGTCGTCTGCCGTGCTCGACCACGAGCGGCGACCGAAGCTCGCCTTCACCGCGGTCACCGATGCGTGCCGCCCGGTGATCGTGGTGGCCGATCGCATCGCCGACCGTGTGCGACCGGGCGACGCGTTCGCGCTCGACGTGCACGTCGTCAGTGACCTCCACCGGGTGCTCGACCAGGTCGGGCTGTCAGCCACGATGCGCTGGCCGGGCGGCAGCCACACGTGGCAGTGGCGCGGCGACGTACCACCGGACGACTGCGTTCGCGTGGGCACCATCCAGTTCGTGGTGCCCGACGCGCCGGGTCAGTTGTGGCTCGACCTCTCGCTCGAGCACGGCGACGAAGTCGCGACCAACCGCTACGAGTCGACCATCGTCCGCTGACCGCGGATGAGCGTCACGAACTCCCGGGCTGCGGGCTCAGGCCCGAGCCATGGTCTTGCGGTTGGCGAACTTGGCCTTGCGGTAGTCCTGGTTGAGCGTCGCGATCACGTCGATCGAGATCTCCTTCGGGCACGCTGCCTCGCACTCGCCGTGGTTCGTGCACGAACCGAAGTACGAGTCCATCGTCTCGACCATGGCCTCGGCCCGCTTGTACCGCTCGGGCTGCCCCTGCGGCAGCACGTTGAGGTGCGTGAGCTTGGCGCCGGTGAACAGGTTGGCGGCGCCGTTGGGGCAGGCAGCCACGCAGGCTCCGCAACCGATGCATGCCGCAGCGTCCATCGCTGCATCGGCGACCGGCTTCGGCACGAGGATCAGGTTGGCATCGGGCGCCCCACCGGTCTCGGCCGTGATGTAGCCGCCCGACTCGACGATGCGGTCGAAGGCCGACCGGTCGACCATGAGGTCCTTGAGCAACGGGAACGCTGCCGCGCGGAACGGCTCGACGGTGATCTCGGCACCGCTGCGGTACTGGCGCATGTGCAGCTGGCAGGTGGCGGTGCCCTTCTGCGGGCCGTGGGCCTGACCGTCGATCATGAGCGAGCAGGTGCCGCAGATGCCCTCACGGCAGTCGTGGTCGAACACCACGGGCTCGCGCTCTTCGGAGATGAGCTGTTCGTTGAGCACGTCGAGCATCTCGAGGAACGATGCCTCGTCGCTGATGCTCGGGACGAGGTAGTGCTCGAAGCGACCCGGCTCGTCGGGACCCGACTGGCGCCAGATCTTCAGCTTGATGTCGGACAGGTGGCTCACTTGTAGCTCCGGGTGGCGAGGTGGGTGGCAGTGAAATCGAGCGGCTCGACGTTGCGGACCGACGACATCGGGTCGCCGTTCCACTCCCACGCCGCCACATGGGCGAAGTTCTCGTCGTCGCGCACGGCCTCGCCCTCGTCGTCCTGGTACTCGGACCGGAAGTGGCCGCCGCAGCTCTCGTTGCGCTCGAGGGCGTCGCGACACATCAGCATGCCGAGCTGGAAGAAGTCGTCGACCCGACCGGCCTTCTCGAGGGTCTGGTTGACCGACTCGCCGTTGCCGGTGACGCGGAGATCCTTCTTGAACTCGTCGTACAACGCGGGCAGCTCGGACAGCGCCTTCTCGAGGCCCTGCTGGTTGCGCTCCATGCCGCAGTAGTCCCAGATGATGTGGCCGAGCTCGCGGTGGAAGTGGTCCGGCGAGCGGGTGCCCTTGATGTCGAGATAGCCCTGGAACCGCTGGCGGGCTGCCGTCTCGGCCGCCTTGAACTCGGGATGGTCGACGCCGGGCACGGCCTTGCCGAGCATCGGGGCGAGGTAGTTGCCGATGGTGTACGGCAGCACGAAGTAGCCGTCGGACAGGCCCTGCATGAGCGCCGACGCACCGAGGCGGTTCGCGCCGTGATCACTGAAGTTCGCCTCACCGGCGGCGTAGAGGCCGGGGATGGTGGTCATCAGCTCGTAGTCGACCCAGAGGCCGCCCATCGTGTAGTGGCTGGCCGGGTAGATGCGCATCGGGACCGAGTACGGGTCCTCGCCGGCGATGCGCTCGTACATCTGGAACAGGTTGCCGTAGCGCTCCTCGACGGTGTCCTTGCCAAGGCGGCCGATGGCGTCGGAGAAATCGAGGTACACACCGTTCTTCAGTGGGCCCACACCGCGACCCTGGTCGACGGCACGCTTGGCGGCACGAGACGAGATGTCGCGCGGGGCGAGGTTGCCGAAGCTCGGGTACAGGCGCTCGAGGTAGTAGTCGCGCTCGTCCTCGGGGATGTCGGCGGCGGCGCGCTCGTCGCCCACGGCCTTCGGCACCCAGACGCGGCCGTCGTTGCGGAGCGACTCGGACATCAGCGTGAGCTTCGACTGCGTCTCGTCGGCCTGCGGGATGCAGGTGGGGTGGATCTGCGTGTAGCACGGGTTGGCGAAGAAGGCGCCGTTGCGGTGCGCTCGCCACGCTGCGGTGACGTTGCACGCCATGGCGTTCGTGGAGAGGAAGAACACGTTGCCGTACCCGCCGGTGCACAGCACGACCGCATGGGCGCTGTGCGAACGCACTTCGCCGTTGATGAGGTCACGGGTGACGATGCCGGCGCAACGGCCGTCGATGGTGACGGTGTCGACGAGCTCGACCCGGTTCCACAGCTTGATGTTGCCGAGGCCGACCTGGCGCTCCATCTGCTGGTAGGCGCCGAGGAGGAGCTGCTGGCCGGTCTGACCGCGGGCGTAGAACGTCCGGCTGACCTGCGCGCCACCGAAGCTGCGGTTGTCGAGGAGGCCGCCGTACTCTCGTGCGAACGGCACGCCCTGGGCCACCATCTGGTCGATGATGTCGACGCTGTTCTCGGCGAGGCGATGGACGTTCGACTCGCGGGCACGGAAGTCGCCGCCCTTGACCGTGTCGTAGAAGAGGCGATGGACGGAGTCTCCGTCGCCCTTGTAGTTCTTGGCGCCGTTGATGCCGCCCTGCGCTGCGATCGAGTGGGCGCGGCGGGGCGAGTCGTGGAAGGTGAACGCCTCGACCTGGTAGCCGAGCTCGGCGAGCGTGGCAGCCGCCGAGGCACCGGCCAGACCGGTTCCGACGACGATGATCTTGAACTTGCGCTTGTTGTTGGGGTTCACCAACTTCATGTCGCTCTTGAACGTCTCCCACATCTCGGGGACGGCGGCATCGGGCGACTTGCTGCGGAGCTTGTCGTGGATCTGGGCGGTGGTCATGATCTTCTCCTGCAACCGGGTCAGCCGACGATGCCGGCGAGCACTGCGACGGGGAACGAGACGTTGCCGACGACGACGATCGCGGCGAAGGCGGTGGCGAAGATGCGGCGCCACTGGTTGAACCGGGGGCTGTTCCACCCGATGCTCTGGAAGATGCTCCAAGCGCCGTGGTAGAGGTGCACCCCGAGGGCGAGGTTGGCGAGGATGTAGAAGATCGAGACCGGCACGCGCTCGAAGCTGCGGACGACGTTGTCGTAGACGTCCTTCTTGTCGAAGTCGACGTCGGAGCCGAGGGTGTTGGTGACACCGAACGTGAAGTCGAGCAGGTGCCACCCCAGGAACAGCAGCACGATGATGCCGGTCCAACGCATGGTGCGGCTGGCGAAGCTGGCCACCTGGTAGTCGCGGGCGCTCTGGTATTTGACCGGACGTGCCCGGCGGTTCATGACCGTGAGCGAGTACGCGGCGTGCAGGTGCAGCGCCAGCATCGTGATGAGGCCGAAACGAAAGAGCCACAGCACGGCGCCCTCGGGAGCGAGCGGATACAGGAGCTTGTTGAGGAACTCGGCGTAGCCGTTGAGGTCGGCCTCGCCCAGGTACATCTTCAAGTTGCCGATCATGTGGGCGAGGACGAAGCCCATCATGGCGATGCCGGTGATGGCCATCACGTACTTCTTGCCGACCGCCGTGCCGTAGAGGTCGAGGAGGAACGGCTTCTTCTTGTTCCGTTGCCCACCGGTCGCGGTGCCGGTGACGGGGCCCCGACTCCGGTCAGGGCTGAGTGTCTGCGCCATGGGGTCGAACGGTACTCCTGCGCGTACCCGATGGAGAACTCTGCCGCTCGGCGCGCGAACGTTTCGTCGGTCACACGGGGGAGTCCCTACACTCGCCACGTTTCCACCAATGGCGCGTCCGCTTCGGCCGTGCCCCGAACCAACTAAGGTCCAACGGTGCCAGCATCCATCCTTGCCGCTGAAGGCGGCTATCAAGACTTCGTCCTCAAGGGCGGTGAGTGGGCGGTGCTGCTGTTGTCGGCAGCGTCCGCCGTGCTCGCCATCGCTGTGGGCTTCTACCTCGTCCGGTCGGTACTCGCGTACGACCAGGGCAGCCCGAAGATGCGTGAGATCGCAGCGGCGATCCAGGAGGGCGCCCTGGCGTACCTCAAGCGCCAGTTCAAGACGATCGCCGTCATCATCATCCCGTTGGCCATCATCGTGTTCGTCACGTCGACGGCGATCGTGAAGCCCGATGGTGAGGAATCGCTGAGCTTCTTCCAGGCAGGCCTGTGGCGAACCGTCGCGTTCGTCCTCGGCTGCCTCGCGTCGGGTCTCACCGGTTACATCGGCATGACGCTCGCCACGCGTGGCAACGTTCGCACCGCCGCAGCAGCGCTGAGCGGCTCGATGCCGAAGGCACTCACCGTCGCCTTCCGCACGGGTGGCGTGGCAGGCATGTTCACCGTCGGCCTCGGCCTGCTCGGCGCGACGCTGATCATCATGGTGTTCCAGAACACCAGCTCGGTCATCCTCATCGGCTTTGGTTTCGGTGGCTCGCTGCTCGCGCTGTTCCTGCGCGTCGGTGGCGGCATCTTCACCAAGGCCGCCGACGTCGGCGCCGACCTCGTCGGCAAGGTCGAGGCGGGCATCCCCGAGGACGACCCGCGCAACCCCGCCACCATCGCCGACAACGTGGGCGACAACGTGGGCGACTGCGCCGGCATGGCTGCCGACCTGTTCGAGAGCTACGAGGTCACGCTCGTCGCGTCGATCATCCTCGGCGTTGCGGCGTTCAACTCGATCGGTCTCAACCCGGCAATGGGCCTCGTGTTCCCGCTGGCTGCTCGGGCCATTGGCGTCATCGCCTCCATCGCCGGCGTCTTCGCCGTGAAGGCGAAAGAGGGCGAGACCAACGCCCTCAAGCCGATCAACAAGGGCTTCCTCGTGGCCGGCGTGCTCACCCTGATCGGCACCCTGATCGTGGCCCTCGTGTACGTCGGCAACGAGCAGGGCACGCCCGGTGAGGGTGTGCAACTGATGTCCGGCGCCGGATGGCGCGTGTTCGGCGCGGTCGCCATCGGCCTCGTGCTCGCCCAGGGCATCAGCCGCCTCACCGAGTACTACACCGGCACCGAGTACACCCCGGTGCGCGAGATCGCCGAGGCAACGGAGACCGGCCCCGCCACGGTGGTGCTGGCCGGCACCTCGAGCGGTCTCGAGAGCTCGGTGTACGCCGTGCTCGCCATCGCTGTCGCCATCGGCGTCGCCCTCGGAATCGGCGGCGGCAACCTGACGTTCTCGTTCTACCTCGTGGCGCTCACGGGCATGGGCATGCTGGCCACCACCGGCGTCATCGTCAGTGAGGACACCTTCGGCCCCGTCAGCGACAACGCCGCCGGCATCGCCGAGATGAGCGGCGAGTTCCATGGCGAGCCCGAGCGGATCATGGTCAGCCTCGACGCGGTGGGCAACACCACCAAGGCCGTCACCAAGGGATTCGCGATCGGCTCCGCCGTCATCGCTGCCGTGGCGCTGTTCGCCTCGTTCATCGAGATCGCAGGTGCCGAGCTCGGCACCGAGGCCGCAAACCTCGCCGACGGTGTGTTCCGGGTGCCCGAGCTCGCGATCAACGTCGCCGACCCCAAGATCTTCATCGGTCTGCTGATCGGTGGCGCCGTGCCGTTCCTGTTCTCGGCGCTCGCCATCCGCGCGGTCGGCCGCACGGCCGGCGTGGTCGTTCAGGAGGTCCGCAAGCAGTTCGCCGACGGCAAGATCATGAAGGGCGAGAAGCAGCCCGAGTACGGCCCCGTCATCGACATCTGCACGGAGGCGTCGCTCCGTGAGCTCACGACGCCCGCTCTCCTGGCCGTGCTCACCCCGGTGGTCGTCGGCTTCGGCATCGACTGGAAGGCGCTCGGCGCATTCCTGGCCGCGGTGATCCTCGTCGGTCAGCTGATGGCCAACTACCTCAGCAACGCCGGTGGCGCCTGGGACAACGCGAAGAAGTACATCGAGGACGGCCATCACGGCGGCAAGGGCAGCGACGCCCACAAGGCCGCCGTCATCGGTGACACCGTCGGCGACCCGTTCAAGGACACCGCCGGCCCGGCACTCAACCCGCTGATCAAGGTGATGAACCTCGTCAGCCTCCTGATCCTCCCGGCGATCATCTCGCTCCAGGACAACGACGGCGCTCGGTACGCGATCGCCGCCGCCGGCCTGGTCGTGCTCATCGGCGCCGTGATCTTCTCGAGCCGGAAGCAGACCTCGATGACCGCTGCGGTCTGACCGAAGCCTCATCGTTCGAAGGCCCGGGGCAGCGCCCCGGGCCTTCGTCGTTTTGCGGGCGCGTCAACCCTCTGTCGGGGCGACGAAGTCGATGAGCTGCTCGACAGCTCCGACCAGCTCGGGCTCGAGGTCCCGGAACGACCGCACACGGTTGCGGAGGTTCGGCCAGAAGCGGGCCGGGTCAGCGCCGAGCGCGGCGCAGATGCCTTCCTTCCACGGCGTGCTGCGCGGGATCTGCGGCCATGCCTCGATGCCGATCACCTTCGGCCGCACGCCCTCCCACACGTCGACGAACGGATGGCCGGTCACCAGCACGTGACGGCTCGCCTTCATCACCTGGTCGGCGAGCCGCCGCTCCTTCGAGCCGGTGACGAGGTGGTCGACCAGGATGCCGAGCGTGCGCTCGGGGCCGGGCCCGAACTCGGCGACGGCCTCGATGAGGTGATCGATCCCGTGCATCGGCTCGACCACGATGCCGAGCTCGCGCAGGTCGTCACCCCACACGTGCTCGACAAGTTCGGCGTCGTGCTTGCCCTCGACCCAGATCCGGCTGGCCCGGGCCACGCGCGCCGGCGTCGGCTTCGCCGAGCTCACCGAACCGCTGTTGGTGATGCGCGTGGTGGCGGCGAGCGCCGCTGCGTTCGTGGCGGGACGGATGAGGCTGACGGCTTTGCCGGCCACCAGGAACCCACCGGGCTTGTAGCGGAAGTGCCGGTGGTTGCCTGCCCGGTCGCGCAACGTGACCGCCTCGACGGTGATCTTCACGACGTCGCCGCAGAAGCCGGTGGCACGGTCCTCGACCACCATGCCGGTGGTGACCGGTACCTCCCTGTAGCGCGGCGCCGTGCGCTGCTGCTCGAACTCGTTCAGGATGTCGCGGCTCATCGGCTGACCCACCAGCGGGTGCCGAGCG
>JBEGOE010000074.1:0-5438 GCA_041182165.1 Actinomycetota bacterium | reverse complement strand
CATCTCGACCGACCCGGCGGCGTCAGCGTCGACCTCGACGCTCGCCCCGACCTCGACGATCGCCCCGACCTCGACGATCGCCCCTGCGACCACCGTCGCAGCTCCCACCGCTGACGTCTTCCCGGGTGCCGACTGGGCCACGGGCGAGCTGCCGGCGGGGGTCGACGGCGCCGCGATCGACGCAGCGGTCGCCACTGCGTTCGGTGCTCCGAACGCGTCCGCTCGGGTGCGTTCCCTGGTCGTGGTGCAGGGCGGCCGCATCGTCCACGAGCGCTACCACCCGCTCGACGGACCCGACACGATCATGGTGTCGTACTCGGTGGCGAAGAGCTTCACCTCGGCGCTGATCGGCATGCTCGTCGGTGACGGACTGCTGACGGTCGACCAGCCGGCACCGGTCGCTGCCTGGTCCGACCCCGCCGACCCTCGGCATGCCATCACCATCGAGCACCTGCTCCACATGGCCAGCGGCCTCGAGTGGACCGAGGAGTACGGGCCCGACTCGCAGGCGCTCACGATGCTCCGGTCGCCCGTTGCCTCCGAGTACGTGGCGTCGTTCCCGCTCGAGGCGCAGCCCGGTGAGAAGTTCGAGTACTCGACCGGCACCACGGCGATCCTCGCCGGCATCATCACCGACACCCTCGGCGGGGTCGAGCAGACCGACGACTACATCCAGACGCGCCTGTTCGACCCGCTCGGCATCACCAGTACCACCCTGCTGCGTGACGGCAGCGGCCGCTGGCTGGGTGGCCTCGGTGCCGACTCGACCGCACGCGACTTCGCCCGCTTCGGCCTCCTGTTCCTGAACGACGGCGTGTGGGACGGCCAGCGGATCCTGCCCGAGGGCTGGGTCGGCTACAGCAGCACCCCGTCGGCCACGAGTCCCGAGTACGGCGCGCAGTGGTGGATGCTGCGGCCCGACTCGTTCGAGGCCCGCGGCCTGTTCGGCCAGATCGTCCTCGTGTCGCAGCCGCACGACCTGGTCGTGGTCATCACCACGACCCAGGGAGGCGATGCCGACACCCTCGTGGAGGCGGTCTACGACCAGTTCGCCGGCTGACCCGCACGGCCGCTCACCTCGGATCGCACCGGCCGACCCTGGTAGACACGTGGAGAGGGGGTATGTCATGACACGACTCAGCAGGATCGAACCGGAGCAGTGGGATCCCGAGCTCCAGCAGATGATCAAGCCCGAGACGCGCACGCCGCTCGAGAACGGGCTGATGCGCTACTTCGCCCACCGCCCCGAACTGGCGAAGGGCCTCATGGCCTTCACCGGTTCGTTGAAGCGGAACCGTCAGCTCGACCCGAAGCTGATCGAGTTGGTCCGCCTGCGGGTCGCGTTCCACAACCAGTGCCGCAGCTGCATGGCGATCCGGTACACCGATGCGCTCGACGCAGGGCTGAACGAGGACCTCGTCTGCTCGCTCGAGAAGCCCGACGAGGCGCCGGGCCTCACCGATGCCGAGAAGGCCGCCATCCGCTTCGGCGAGCTGTTCGCGACCAACCACCTGGCGATCGACGATGCGCTGTTCGACGAGCTGCATCGGCACTTCACCGAAGGCCAGATCGTCGAGCTGGCCCTGAACGTCTCGTTGTTCGTCGGAGTCGGCCGCCTCGGTGCCGTGCTCCACATGGTCGAGGAGCTCCCCGATGCTTTCCAATCAGAAGAAGTCACCAGTCTCACCCCGTGGGGCAACGACTCGATCGTCGTCCGCTGAGGAGACCGCCGAGAACCGGCGGCAGATGATCGAGATGGCGAAGGCGAACATCGCCCACGTCGAGGCGGGCAACACGCCCGGCCAGGCGGAGTCGATGCTCGAGCTCCCTGCCTCGGTGTACCTCGACGAGGAACGTTGGGCCGAGGAGGTCGCGCTCTTCAAGCGCCTGCCGCTCATGCTCGCCCTTGGCGGCGAGCTGCGCGGGCCGCACTCGTACAAGGCGCTCACGGTCATGGACGTGCCCGTGCTGCTCACCCGCGCCGCCGACGGCGAGGTGCGCGCGTTCGTGAACTCCTGCAGCCACCGTGGCGCACAGGTGGTCGACGACGGCATCGGCACCGCCCGCCGGCTCGCCTGTCCGTACCACAACTGGACCTACGACTCGTCCGGCGACCTCGTCGGCATCACCGACCGTGAGTACTTCGGAGACATCGACCCCTCGTGCAACGGCCTCACCCCGCTGCCGGTGGCCGAGCGCGCCGGACTGATCTTCGTGGTGCTCACGCCCGGCGTGGCGATGAACATCGACGAGCACCTCCACGGTTACGACCAGGTCGTGAACTTCTTCGGCTTCGGTGACTGGCACCTCGTCTCGCGGCGCGAGCTGCCGGGGCCGAACTGGAAGATCGCCTACGACGGCTACCTCGACTTCTACCACCTGCCCTTCCTGCACCGTGCCTCGTTCGGCACCGAGATCAGCCATCGGCCGATCTACAACGCATGGGGCCCGCACCAGCGGGTCACCTCACCGGACCCGTCGCTGCTCGCCCTGAAGGACCTGCCCGAGGACGAGTGGAACATGGACGCGATCTCGGGCGGTGTGTGGACGATCTTCCCGCACATCTCGTTCGCCGGCGGCAACGGCGGCGGTCTGATCAGCCAGCTGTTTCCCGGCAAGGAGGTCGGCAGCTCGGTCACGATCCAGAACTACTTCATCGCCTCCGAGCCGACCGACGAGGCCCGCGCCGAGGCGGTGGGCCGCGCCGACTTCCTCGAGCGCGTCGTCGCCGAGGAGGACTACGCCACCGGCCTGAAGCTCCAGCGAGCCCTGGCCACCGGAGCGAAGCCGTCGGTCTACTTCGGGCGCAACGAGGGCGGCGGTCAGGCGTTCCACCACCTGCTCGACCGGTACATCGCCGACGCCGACGTCGCTCTCTAGGTTCTCGGCGATGCTGTGGGGTGAGAGGGTCACATACTGGGCGTGCTGGCAGGGCGACAAGGTGGCGGTCCGGTTCGGTGACCGCGACCTCACGTGGGGTCAGCTCGACGCCCGTGCCTCGGCTCTTGCGGCGGGTCTCGCCGCGCACGGTGTGGGTCACGGCGACCGTGTCGGGCTGCTGATGAGCAACCGGCCGGAGTTCCTCGAGGTGCTCGTCGCGTGCGCTCGCCTCGGGGCGATCATGGCGCCGTTCAACCTGCGCTTCACCGCCACCGAGCTCGCGTTCGTAGTGGCCGATGCCGACTGCGCCGTGGTGGTCACCGAGGCGTCGTTGCACGCCGGGCTGTCGATGGCGTGCGCGGCCGCGCCTGGCATGTTCGTGCTCGACACCGATGACGGCACCTACGACGCAGCACTGCTCGATGCGCCGGTGCCACACGTCGAGATCGCCCCCGACGACCCGCTCTGCATCTGCTACACGTCGGGCACCACCGGTGACCCGAAGGGCGCGGTGCTGACGCACCGGAGCTGGTTCTACTCGGCCATGGTGCGCGCTCAGCAGGGCGGCATCAACCTGCACGACCGGATCCTGATGCCGTTCCCGCTCGCGTTCACCGGCGGTCTCGCGCTCGGCTTCGTCACGCTCTGGTCGGGTGCCACGATGGTGCTCGAACCGGCCTTCGACCCGACTCGCGCCTTGCACCTCATTCAGCACGAGCGCATCACGGTGTTCATGGCCGTGCCCACGCTGTTCCAGGTGATGGCCCAGCACCCGTCGTTCGCGAGCACCGACATCTCGTCGATCCGCTGTGCGTCGTCGGGTGGCGCCACCGTGCCGGTGAGCCTGATGCGGATCTACCTCGACCGTGGCATCACGATGACGCAGACGTACTCGCTCACCGAGGTGAGCGCGTCGGGCATCACGCTGCCGTACCACCAGGCGTTGGAGCGTGTGGGCTCGTGCGGTGTGCCGGCCATGCACAGCGAGGCGCGTATCGTCGACGCCGACGGCAACGAGGTGCCGCCGGGCACCGTCGGCGAGATCGCGATCAAGGGGCCGGAGGTGATGCTCGGCTACTGGCGCAACCCCGAGGCCACCGCGGCCACGCTGCGCGACGGCTGGTGCCACACCGGTGACCTCGGCACGATGGACGCCGACGGCTACTTCTACGTGGTCGACCGGGCGAAGGACATGCTCATCTCCGGCGGCCTCAACGTGTATCCGGCCGAGATCGAACGGCAACTGTCAGGCGTGCCCGGCATCGTCGAGGTGGCCGTCATCGGCGTGCCGGACGAGCGCTGGGGCGAGACACCCGCCGTCGTCGCCGTCACCGACGGCACGCCCATCGACGGCAGCACGGTGCTCGATCGCTGCGCCGGTGTGCTGGCCGACTTCAAGCTGCCGCGCTACCTCGTCGTGCGCGACACGCCGCTGCCGCGGAACATGTCCGGCAAGGTGTTGAAGGCCGAGCTCCGCGCCGAGTACGCAGACATCGCCGCACACGCCGAGCCGATCCGGTGAGCCCTGGTCCGGTGAGCCCTGGTCCGGTGACACGGTGAAGGTCGGCATCGCGCTGTACTCGAGCGACGACCAGATCCCGCCCGACGAGCTGGCGGTCATCTGCGAAGAGCGCGGGTTCGAGTCGCTGCTGTTCCCCGACCACTCGCACATCCCCACGACCCGCCTGTCGCCGTGGCCGGGCAGTGCCGACGGCAGCGTGCCGATCCCCGAGGTCTACAAGCGGCTCATCGACCCGTTCGTCGCGCTCGGTGCCGCAGCAGCGGTCACCACCACGTTGCGGATCGGCACCGCCGTCGCGCTGCCCGCGCAGCGCGACGTGATCCAGCTCGCCAAGGAGGTCGCGACCGTCGACTGGTTGTCGAAGGGGCGGATGATCTTCGGCATCGGCTTCGGCTGGAACGCCGACGAGATGGCGAACCACGGCATCGCGATGGCCGACCGCTGGGAGATCGTGGCCGAGAAGATCGAGGCGATGAAGCTGCTGTGGACGCAGGACGCCGCCGGCTACGAGGGCAAGCACGTGCGCTTCAGCGAGAGCTGGGCGTGGCCCAAGCCGGTGCAGCGCCCGTACCCGCCGATTCTGATCGGCGGCGGTTGGGGCCCACGTCTGCTGGGAGCCGTCGTCCGCCACGCCGACGGCTGGATGCCGGTGTCGGCCCGCTCGTCGATCCGCAGCCGTCTCGACCTGTTGCGCGCCGAGGCCGAGCGCCAGGGCCGCGACCCGAGCACGATCTCGGTCACCGTCACCGATGCGAAGCCCGACCTCGACTCGTTCCGCTCGCTCGAGGCCGAAGGCGTGGAACGTGTGCTGCTGTCGGTGCCGGTGGGCATGAGAGACGAGACGATGCGCGTCCTCGACGCCCACGGCGAGCTCGCCCGCGCCGCTGCCTGATCAGCACGCTCATGTCGCGTGGCGACCGCACCGGATGTCGATCCGGTGTGACATGGACCCCGGTGTGACATGGACCCCGGTGTCAGCGGCCGGTCACTTCGGTGCTGCGGACCTCGATCGCCGAGTAGGGGAGCTTCGCGAAGA
>JBEGOE010000073.1:0-8188 GCA_041182165.1 Actinomycetota bacterium | reverse complement strand
AAGGAGTGCCGACGACGGGGCGACTGGGACCGCTGCTGGCGGCTCCTCGAGGATGCTCACGTGCTGAGCCAACCCTGGGCGCGCCCACACACCAGGGTGCACGCGGCGATGCTCGCTGCCGGATGGCGATCACGAGATGTGCGCGAAGTCCGGGGCCAGGTCCTGAGGCTGCTCGTGGGAGGCCCGGCATCGGCGGTAGGCAGGTATCCGACCGGCAACACGGGGCGGGCTCGCGTACCTGCAACTCGGCCGATGCCGGTACGGCCCGACCTGGCTGACGTCCTCAGCAGGGCCGGCCGAGGAGAGTCGTGACAACGTCGGCGACAGACACCCAACGCGGCGACTTCTGCTGTGTGTGAAGCAGCCTCCACACCGACCCGATGGGGCCTGGCACAGTTCCACCATGACCGCTTTCGTCTACTACACCGCTACGTCGATCAACGGGTACATCGCGGACGAGGACAGCTCACTGCAGTGGTTGTTCGACGTCGGCGGTGATGGCTCCGACGAGTTCCCAGCGTTCATGTCGAGCGTGGGCGTTCAAGTCATGGGGTCGTCGACGTACGAGTGGCTACTGACGAACGAGAGCCTGCTCGAGACGCCCGAGAAGTGGCAGCAGGTCTTCGGCGACATACCGACTCGAGTGTTCACCACACGCGACCTCCCGCGCCCCGAGACCGCATCGTTCGAGTTCCGGCGAGGTGCCGTGAGCGAACACGAGACAGAGCTTCGCTCCCTTGCCGGCGACCGTGACGTCTGGGTGATGGGTGGCGGCGACCTGGCCGGACAGTTCTTCGACGCAGGGCTCCTGGACCGCATCCAGTTGACGGTCGCCCCCGTGTTCCTGTCCGGCGGGGCGCCGCTGCTCCCCCGGTTCGTCCCCGCTGCTTCGTTGAGGCTCGTGGAGGCCCGGCAGCAGGGCTCGTTCGTGAGCATCAGGTACGACGCGGTCCGTTGAGGGGCCGCGCCTGAACACGTCCACGGGGTCCGGCTGCGTGTTGGCCGGGGTACCTTGACGGCAGTTGCCCTGCTGGAATCCAAGGGTGCATGTGCCGGATGTTTCGTACCTGTTGCAGAGGCTGGCGGCCCGCGGCCGTCGGTCTTCTTGCCTGCGTCCATCGAGGCGGGCACAGTCGGCACGTTGACCGTGAACTTCATCGCCTGACGTACAAGTCAACATGATCGG
Organism: Actinomycetota bacterium; assembly: GCA_041182165.1. Taxonomy (GTDB): domain Bacteria; phylum Actinomycetota; class Acidimicrobiia; order Acidimicrobiales; family Ilumatobacteraceae; genus VFMC01. The sequence goes on along the minus strand of JBEGOE010000073.1, from coordinate 7,002 downwards.
CGACGATTCCATCCCAACACCGTTCATCGGCAGTACGTGGGACTACCCTGCCCGAATGTCCAGCACGTGCCGATTGACCTCCGTCCGACGTCGTTCCGGTTACCGCGGTGCGCGAAATCTGTCGGCGCTCGTCGTGGTGATGGTGGTGGGGCTGGGTGCGTGTGGGAACGACGAAGAGCGTGTCGCCACGATCGTAGGGAGCACGTCAGTCGGCGCCGTCGTGGAGTCTGTGCCGACTCCTGAATCGTCCGTCGCCACGACCGAGAGTGGAACCGTCGCTCCCTCGACGACATCGGCCACCGAACCCTCCGTTGGAACCCCAACCACCGAGCAGCCTGTGGTCGGGACTACTCCCTCGGATCTGACCGTTGGCGGATGGCAATTCGTTGCGGACCGCCAGACTCCAGTGCTTCCCGGCAACAAGAGCGCGCCAATTCTGAGCCCGCTTCCCGATGGCGTCTACTGGAGTTGGAGTTACGAGTCCGATGGGAACACCGTCGACTTCACGCTCTCGCAGTACTTCTTCGGAGATGCTTGCAGAGAGCAATTCGGCGACGGCGACGGCGTCTGCTCGAGCGAGAACGAAACCCTCTACGAGCCGAGCGCGACCGTCGCGATGTCGGCGGGAACCGGTGCAGCCACGGTTGTCGCCTACAGCGCTGACGGAACGTTCAACAACGACGCATACAGTGTGTCGTCAGCCGAATTCGCTCGACTCGTCGCCGGGATGGCTCCGGCTTCCGACGCGCCCGCCGGGTTCACTTTTCAGAGCTTTGCAGTCATCGTGACGGTGCGTGACGGGCAGGTAGTCGCGGCCGATCAGGTGTTCACCTCCTGACAGCCACGCATGTGGTGGGCACCACGGGTTTCGTGGCGCACTCCTGACCTTTGCCGTGGATTGGTCGTGTGAAACCCCCGTGCGGCACAGGTCGTCGTGGCGTGGTGGCCGCCGCCGGGCCGGCACAGCCGACCGCGCTCGCCGTGGCACAGTGGCGCATGGACATTGCCCGCATCTCGGCAGCCGCGGCCGGCACCGCACTGGTCGTCGTGTACGCCGTCGGCTCCGGCCTGTGGGTCACCACGGGCGACGCCTGGTACCGCTCGCTCGATCAGCCGCCCTGGCAACCGCCCGGCGCGGTCTTCGGCATCATCTGGCCCTACAACTTCGCTGTGCTCATCGCCGCCGGTATCGCCGTGGCACTCAACGGGTCACCGGCCGCACGCACGGTCTGGCTGGTGGGCCTGGCGCTCAGCGTCACCGCAGCACTCACCTGGGCACGTCTGTTCTACGTGAGCCACTCGCTGTGGCCGGCCGCCATCGCCCTCGTCGCCGCAGCCGTGTTGACCGTGCCCATCGTGGCAGCGGCCTGGAACACCCGCACCTGGGCGGGCGCGATCCTGGTGCCCTACAACGTATGGGTGGCATTGGCAGCATCGCTGTCGGTCGGCTACGCGCTGAGGAACTGAATCGAACGCCCTCAGGACCGGTCCGGTTGCCAGCGAGACCATCGCCGTTGTGACGCGCTTGGCCACACCCGTGGGCGGCTTGCTACCTGGGGCATGACGGGGCGATGCGATTGCCCTCCATGTCGGTCAACTCGGCGACGACACCTTGCTCGCCCACGTCGGTCACCGGATACAACACCGATCCTCCACGCTCCGACGCCCGGGCAAGCGTGTCCTCGACGTCGTCGACGCGGCAGTAGACACGGGTGGATCTCGAACCAGTTGACCAGGCGGTCGGTCTCGACAAGCGTGTCCGCGGCCTCACCCCCAGGTGTCACTGCTGTGGCCTGAGCGCGCCGCATACAGTGCACGGATCAACGAACCTCGCCCCTTCACCTCGAAGCAGATCCTGTTCAAGAAAGTCTTCGCCGGCACCCTCGTTTACGCCGTCGTGCTGGGTTTCTTCGACGATCACACGTCGATCGTCGAGGCATGGAGCGATACGTACGTCTTCCTCGCTGCGCTCGTCCTCGGGGTGCTCACACGCGCGGCCTTCGCCGCGAAGGACGCGATCGTCGTTCGACCTCGACACCGCGACACGCCGCGCGACCGCGCTGATGGTCTTCGGGGTCTCGTTCGTGATGTGCACGTCGAAGTTCGTGTTCATCCAGGCAATCGACCTGGTGTTCCGCGACGCCGTGAACGTCAATGGTTTCTTTGGCATCTTCCTCGTGGTGCTCACGGTCACAGTGGTGCACCGCCTGGCGAGCTGGGTGTTCATCCGACTCGGACAGTCGTCGCTGCCCGACGAGCCGGCACGGACGGTCGTGAAACCTCCCACCGTGGGCGGATGATCAGCTTCGTACCGCTCACAGCCGAAGACCGTCGGGCAGGGCGCCCTCACCTCCTCACAGCGACGGTCGCCGCCGCAGTGATGGCCCTGTCGTCGTGCAGTTCCGGCGACGTCAGTGCCGAACCTGCCGCGACGATGTCGACCGCGGTTGCAGTGTCGACGTCTGCCGCGCCCACCACCACGGTGCCGGCTCCCGTCTGCGTGGCGAAGGCCCAGGCCGGTGATTCGCTGACCGCCATCGCCGAACGCAGCGGCATCACGCTCGAACAACTCGTGCAGGAGAACCTGTTCGACCCCACCGACACCTTCTACCCGGGCACGGAGTTCGACGTCTGCGTCGGTGACAACGTCGACCCCGCCGACCCGACGCTCGTCGAACCGCCTTCCGAGGCAGTGATGCGCCAGCAGCAGGAACTGAACGAGCTCTTCTCGACCACCTCGATGCTGCCGCTCGGCGTCGACGGCGACTCCGGCAGGCTGACACGCCAAGCGATCTGTGCGGCACGGATGGGCCTCGGCCTGCCCGTGCACAACCGGCACCTCGACCCAGGCAGCGAGGACGAGGCCGCGATCTTCGCAGCCAACGGATTCGGCATCCCCGAGGGTGCGCCCACCGACGCCGCCAAGTGGATCCTCGTCGACCAGCAGTGTCAGGTGATCTTCATCGGTGAGGGCGCCGACCGGGTGGTCGACATCTTCCCGACGTCGACAGGCGAGGAGGGCCACGAGACCTTCAGCGTCCGCGCCCGTGCCTTCCGGTTCGACCCCTCCATCGAGACCGATGGATGGCACGACAGTTCGAGCTTCCCGGTGGAGATCGACAACCCCCTGAACGGCAACATGTACAAGCCCATCTACTTCAACGAAGGCCAGGCGATCCACGGCGCGGAGTACATCCCGCCGTGGCCGCGAAGCAAGGGCTGCGCACGCACGTTCCCGAAGCACCAGGACGCGATCATCGAGTGGCTCGGCCTGCAGGACATGACCGAAGCCACCTGGAACGTCGGCGACATCGGCGCCACCGTCGTGGTGCAGGGTCGCTACAGCGACCTGCTCGACACGCCCTGATCACGGGCCCGGGCACGCCTCGTCGAGGACGGCCACCACTCGCGGACGATGCGGCGGCAGCCCGGCACGCCGGCCAGCACCCACCCTCAGATCCGCAGCGCACGATTGACTGAGGCGATGACCCGACTGTTCATCGCCGTGTGGCCACCCGAGGAGGTGGTGGCCGACCTCACCGCACTGCACCGCAAGGACCAGCGCGGCGTGCGCTTCGTGGTGCCCGAGTCGTGGCACATCACCCTGCGGTTCCTCGGCGAGGCTCGGCCCGACGATGTGCGCGCCGCGATGGAGGGTTGGTCGATGCCAGCAGCCACGGTGCGCCTCGGGCCTGCGGTCGACGTGCTCGCCGAGCGGGCGCTGGTGCTGCCAGCAGCCGGACTCGACCACATCGCCACCGAGGTGGCCGAACGCACCGCTCATCTCGGCGAGCTGCCGCGCAAGCGGTTCACCGGCCACCTCACCCTCGCCCGATTCAAGCCCTCTGCAGACATGCCACGCGTGCTCGGCTCGACACTGAGCACCGAGTTCGTCGCCGACGAGATCGCCCTGGTGCAGAGCCGCCTCGAACCAAGCGGCGCCCGCTACGAGACGATCGACACCTGGCCCCTCGGCTTGTCGTACTGAGCCTGATAGGCGATCACCTCGTAGCCGAGCATCCGGTACAGGTCGAACGCCTGCGGGTTGTCGGTGTCGGCCCCGAGCGCTGCCTCGGTCATGCCGCGGGCCCGCAGCTCATGGAGGCTGGCCACGATCAGCGCCCGAGCGATGCCCCTGCCCCGCCACCCGAGCGTGGTGGAGATGTGCTCGGTGTAGCCACGCAGGCGACCGGCAGCGGCGTTCTCCTCGGCGTTGATGTACGACTTCACCTGGCCCACCACCTGCGCGTCGGGGCCGTCGCCCGCCCAGGCGATCTTCCAGAGCGTCTCGTCACGCAGCGGGTCGGCGAGGAACGACTCGAACTCGGACTCGTCGGTCTCGACGAAGTCGGGCTGGCCGCGGAACGCCTCGTGGTGCGTGGCCCAGATCTGATGCAGCTGGTGCGGTTCGACCGCTCGCATCTCCACGCCGTCGGGCAGTGCGTAGTCGGCGATGTCGTCGAGATGCGGCCGCACGAGTGAGGCCGAGAACCGTGTGGTGGTGAAGCCCGCCTGTTCGAGCGCTGCACCGAGGCCGACCTCGGACCACCCGATGCCGGGGTGCGGCGCCCAGGCGCGCAGTTGCGACGGCCGCCCGTCGTCGGGTTCGATCAGGTCGACGTGCGCTTCCCAGCCGCTGAGGAGTGCAGCCAACAGCTCGTGCGTTCGGTGATCGGGGTGAACGGCGAGGATGGCGTACCACACGCGACTGTTGCCCTCGGCGTGGTCCCAGCCAGTGCGCAGGTACGCCGCCGGTTCGCCATCGGTGGTCTCGACGATGGCGACATCGCGCGAGAGGTCGCAGCGTTCGAGGTGCGGGTAGCTCGCATCGAACTGCTCGGCCGTCGACAACTCGGCATCGGGCTCGTCGCGTTCAGCGGCGGTCTTCAGCGCGGCCATCAGTGCATGGTCGACACGCCCGCGATAGGGACGGGCGACGTACCCGGCGGGCAGATCGAGACGCATGGACAGACCGACCCCCGCTCGACTCAGCCCCGGCGGAGCACGGCGTGCGTGAAACGCTGGCTCGACGACCACGGTGTCACGTGGTCGAGTTCGAACGCCTCGACGAGCTCGAACACCTCTCCGAATGCCGCGCGCAGGGAGTCGGCGTCATGCCGTGCGACGGGGAGCCCGCTGCACGATTCGGGTCCCGAGGGCGCGAACGTCGCGATCACGAGATGTCCGCCGACCCTGACGGCTGCCGCGGCCGCTCGCACGTAGGCCACACGGTCGTCGGGATCGACGAGGAAGTGGAACACCGCCCGGTCGTGCCAGACATCGACGGGTTCGTCGAGCCGGAGCGAGCGGACGTCGGCCACGACGAGCGTCAGCCGGCCGGCGCCGATCAGGTCCATCCCGTCAGGAATGCCGGCCACGAGCGCGTCGAGCGCAGCCGGCGCGATGTCGACGGCGATCACCCGGTGGCCGAGGTGGGCGAGCGCGGCGACCAGCGGTGATGCACCGGCGCCGACGGTGACCACTCGACACTGCTCGTCGGGCGCCGTCACGCGGCGCACGAGGCCCAGTCAGGGCTCGGGCGATGACTGGTACCAGCTGACCTCGGCAGGGGACTTCGTCCGCCACATCGAGTCCCAGTGGTCCCGTTCGGACGCTTCCATCGGCACATGCTCCATCGGCCTCGACACTAGGACAGCGCCGGCGCTGTCGCGTGGCGGGTCGGCGAGGTCGAAACAATCGAGAAACTCTCCGAGGGAGGCGGCCGAACACGGCGCAGCGACGCGAAGATGCGCTCATGTCACGCATCGCGCTGCTCGACGCCTCCACCGCACCGCTGACCGCCCAGGGCTGGTTCGCCGGCGACGACCCGGGTCCCATCGTCGCAGCCCTCGCAAACGTGCCCGAGTTGCTGGGCACGACGCTCGGCTTCGTCGGAGCGGCGCTCGGCCCCGGCGCGGTGAGCACCCGGCACAAGGAGTTCGCGATCCTCCGCACGTCGGCGCTGCTCGGCTGCCGCTACTGCGTCCATGCCCACACCACCGTCGCGCTCGACATCGGACTGTCCGAGAGCGAGATCCGAGCTCTCCGTGGGGAGATCCCGCTCGAGGACGCCTTCCCGGAGCACACCGAGCGCTCGCTGATCCGGTGGATCGACGCAATGGCAGGGGCGACGGGACTGGTGCCGGACGATGTGTGGGACGCCGCGCGGAGCTCGTTCGCCGACCACGTGCTCCTCGAGCTCAGCGTCACGATCGGCGCGACGATGTTCCTGAACCGGCTCGCCACCGGCTTCGAACTGCCGACATCGAGCGGCGTCCTCGAGCGGCTCGAGCGAGAAGGGTTCGACACGATGACGGCGACAGGAGTTCCTACGTGACCGATGTGATGAGCTCACCGATCGGGGATGCGATCGTCGCGGGCACCCTGCCGGGCCGGATCTGGCTGTACACCAACTACCACTGCAACCTCGCGTGCTCGTACTGCCTCACCGAGTCGTCGCCGCGCAGCGAGCGGCGTCAGCTCGAGCCGACCACGATGCTCGCCGTCGCCGAGCAGGCACGAGCGCTCGGGTTCACCGGACTCGGGGTCACCGGTGGCGAGCCGTTCCTCCTGCCATGGCTGCCCGAAACGGTGGTCGCGATGGCCGAACACCTGCCCGTCGTGGTGCTCACCAACGCCACACTGTTCGCAGGCGAGCGGATCGAACGCGCTGCGCTGTTGGCGCGTCCGCGTGTCGCCGTGCAGATCTCGCTCGACTCGCACCTGCCCGACGTCAACGACATGGCTCGCGGGCCCGACAACTTCGCGAAGGTCGTCGACGCCGTGCCGAGGCTGATCGCACGAGGAGTGCGGGTACGCATCGCCACGACCACCGCCGGTCCGCTCGACGATCCGTCGCTCGATCCGCTGCGGGCGCTCGTGGCCGAACTCGGCGTGGCCGCCGAGGATCACCTGGTGCGTCCCATCGTCCGTCGTGGTCGCGCCGACGAGTTGGCCATCGGCGTTCGGGCCCGGGCGCAGGACATCCCGAGTGAGCTCACC
>JBEGOE010000072.1:0-4309 GCA_041182165.1 Actinomycetota bacterium | reverse complement strand
GGCGCTGCGGCCGGCTACGTCCATCCGGCCACCGGCTATTCGGTGGCGTCGTCGCTGCGCGCTGCGCCACGTGTGGCCGCCGGCATCGCCGCTGCGCTGACCATCGACGACCCTGGTCGCCGGGCGCTCACCGCATGGAACGCCGTGTGGCCGGCCGAGCAACGACGTGCCCGTGCCCTGCACGACTACGGCCTCGCCGCGCTGTTGCGGCTGCCGGCCGCTGACGTGCAGTCGTTCTTCGACGCGTTCTTCGCGCTGCCGGTCGAGCTGTGGTCGGCCTACCTGCGTGTCGACACCGCTGCGACGACGGTGAGCCGTGTGATGACCGCCGTGTTCAGCTCGGTGCCGTGGCGGGTTCGTCGTCGACTGGCAGCGGGGAGCCCTGCACCGTTCGCCCGTCTGCTGCGCTGAGCGCCCCTGACGCTTCCTTCCTCCGTTGCCCGATGCTGCGGCGCACGGCGATCACCCAGCCGACCACGACGCACAGCGAGAAGAACCACCACTGGAGCATGTACGACAGGTGCGGACCCTCGTTCAGCTCGGGGTCTGGCACCGGAGCGAGGCCGGCGGGCTCGGCGGGTTTCGATGCCACGAGGTCGACGTAGACCGGCGCCAGCGGGGCGGGGAGTTGCGGGGCCAGGCGCGGGATGTCGATGCGCTGGATCTGGGTGAGCTCACCCTCGGGCTCGGTGAACTCGCCGAACGACCGCACGTCGCTCACCCGCAGCCGGCCTTCGATCTCGACGGGGCCGGTCGGTGCTGGCGGCGCCTCGGCGTTGGTCATGTCGGGCGACGGCGCAAAGCCCCGGTTCACCAGCAGCACGGTGCCGTCGTCGAGCCGCATCGGGGTGACGACGTTGACGCCTGCAGCGCCGTTCTGCGCACGGTTGATCTCGATGAGCTGCTCGTCCGGCAGATAGGTGCCGGACGCGACCACACGGCGCCACTGCACCTGGTCGGGATCGGTGGCCGGCGTCACCACGTCGGTGTACGGAGCGACCGGCATCGCCGCCCGTTCGGTGACCTCGCTGTTGAACGAGCGCCGGTCCTGCAGACGGTGCAGCTGCCAGAACCCGAGCTGGACCATCGTGCCGACGAGCACGATGCACAGCACGTGGAACAGGATCCACTTGGGCTTCAGCAGGAAGCGGTACATGCGCCGCCGACGGTACCGGCGGTCAGCCGCGGTCCCACAGCATGCGGTGATCGGCGTCGGCGCCGAGCACCGCCTGGGCTGCGGTGCGCCGGTCGATGTGACCGATGAGCCCCCGGTACACCCCGAATCCGCACAACTCCTGCAGCTCGGGCTCGAACTCGCGCACCATCGACAGTGGGATCCCGAGCTGCTGATTTTCCTGCTGGCGCACCCAGCCGGCGCAGTAGTTCATCGCCAGCCCCATCCGCCGCTGATCGGTCGCGTTCGCCCCGCCGCCGTGCCACAGCGAGCCGTGCCACACCAGGATGCTGCCCGCCGGCATCTCGGCCGGCACGCTGTCGTAGTGCTGCCCGTAGACGGGGGAGTGGTCGGCCAGGTGCGTGCCGGGGATGATGCGGGTGGCGCCGTTGGCCTCGGTGAAGTCGGTGATCGCCCACATGCTGTTGGCGGTGGTGGCCGGGTGCGGCTTGGGCAGTGGCATCACCTGGTCGTCGGCGTGGATCGGCTGCGACGTCTCACCCGGGCCGATGGTGATGCTCGACAGGCTGCTGACGAGGCACCCGTCGCCCAACACGTGGCGCATCAGTGGCAGCACCACCGGGTGCACGGGGACCTGCCGGTAGATCTCGCCGAGGGCGAGCAGGTTGTAGACCCGCATGGTCGCCCGGCCCTCGAAGCCGTTGGTGCCGGGCCGGATGTCGCGCTCGCGCTCGAGCCGGATCACGTCGTCGTACAGAGCCCGGGCCAGGTCGGCGTCGAACGCGTCGAGCACGATCGTGAACCCGTCACGGTCGAGGCGCTCGATGTGCTCGCTCATCGTCATCACGTCGCCGACGGTACTGTCGTCGCATGTCGGGTGCCAGCGTCGCGATCGTCACGGGTGCAGGCAATGAGCACGGCATCGGCTTCGCGGCCGCCCGCCGGTTGGCTGGTACGGGGCTGCACGTCGTGGTGGCGGCGACCTCGGATCGGATCCACGATCGGGCTGCGCAGATCGTGGCCGAGGGCGGCTCGGCCGAGGGCGTCGTCGCCGACCTGCGTGACCCGCGCAGCGTCGATGCGATGGTGGCGGTCGCGGCGACGCTCGGGCCGATCGACGTGCTGGTGAACAACGCCGGGATGACGTCGGTGGGAGCGGGCGAAGACGCTGCGGGCCTGCTCCACGAGCTCTCGCTCGAGCAGTGGGACGACACCGTGCGCCGCAACCTGTCGACAGCGTTCCTCGTGTGCCGGGCCGTGGTGCCCGGGATGCGGGAGCGGCGCTTCGGCCGCATCGTGAACGTGTCGTCCACCACCGGGCCGATCTCCGCGTTCGAGCGAGCGGCCGGCTACGCCGCGGCGAAGGCCGGGATGATGGGTCTCACACGGGCGCTCGCGATCGAGTCGGCGGCGTTCGGGATCACGGTGAACGGTGTGGCGCCGGGGTGGATCGACACACCCTCGCTGACGGACCCCGAGCGTGCGGCAGGGGCTGCGTCGCCGATGGGGCGGTGCGGTACGGCCGACGAGGTGGCAGCCGTCATCGCGTTCCTGGCCAGTCACGACGCGTCGTACGTCAGCGGCACGCTCCTCGTGGTCGACGGGGCGAACGCGGTCGTCGAAGACGGGTCGGGTCGCACTACGGTCATCGAACGATGACCACGATCCCGACCCCCTCCACGAGCGGAGACGGCGACCAGGACCTGGTGCCTGATTTCCTCACGCCCGCATGGCTCAGCGAGGCGATGCACGCCGAGATCACCGGCTTCCGGGCCAAGCGCATCGGTGACGGTCTCGTCGGAATGAACCTGCGGCTGTACCTCGAGGGCGCGCCCTCGCTGCCGGCCACGGTGGTGGCCAAGCTCCCATCGCCCGACCCGACCAGCCGTGCGACAGGCATCGCGCTGCGCAACTACGAGCGAGAGGTGATGTTCTACCGATACCTCGCCGACACGCTCGACATCCGCGTGGCCCGCTGCTACGCCGCCGACTGGGACGCTGCAACGGGTGACTTCGTGCTGCTGCTCGAGGACCTCGCACCGGGGGCGCAGGGCAACCAGCTCACCGGCTGCTCGGTCGACCAGGCCCGCACTGCCGTGCTCGAGCTCGCTCGCATGCACGGCCCGCGGTGGAACGACCCGTTGCTGCACGGCCACGAGTGGCTCAGCCGCCGCACCGGCCCCGACGACGCGGCGCAGCTCGCCGGCCTGTGGGCGATGCTGGTGCCGGGCTTCATGGCCACGTACGCGAAGTACCTCGAGCCGGATCAGATCGACCTGATCGAGCGGTTCGGCGCGCGCATCACCGAGTGGGTCGACGGGCGCGGCGACGAGATGACCGTCACCCACGGCGACTACCGGCTCGACAACCTGATGTTCGCGACACCCGAGGGCGGCTACCCGGTGGCCACCGTCGACTGGCAGTCCCCGGGCCACGGACCGTGCACCGGTGACCTGAGCTACTTCATCGGCGCCGGCCTGGTGGCGGACGATCGGCGCCCGGTCGAGCGGCCGCTGGTGGAGGAGTACGTGCAGGCGCTCGCGGAGTACGACGTCGAGGTGGACCTCGAGCAGATCTGGCACCACTACCGGCGCGACACCTTCGCCGGCGTGATCATGGCCGTCGTCGCGTCGCAGGTGGTGGGGGAGAGTGAGCGTAGTGAGGCGCTGTTCTCGACCATGGCGATGCGGCACTCCCGCCACGCGCTCGACCACGGCGCGCTCGACCTGATCTGAGCCCGTCGTGACCGACCTGCCCGACTTCCACATCCCGCACGCCGAGAAGATCGAGTGGATGATCGAGACGGCGGGCTGGGCGATCGAGCCCGTCGGCCCCCGCACCGACGTCGACCCCCCGGTGCCCGGCTACTCGTACACGATCGGCTTCCCGACCGCGTTCGGCTTCCCCGAGGTGATCGTCTTCGGTCTCACGCCCGTCGCCGCCCGTGGCCTGTTCGACCTCGTCGCCGACATGTTGCGCGGCGGTACCGAGATCCCGGCGGGCGTCGAGCTGGTCGGCCTGTTCGACAACGACCTGCGCTGCGTGTTCGCCCCGGTCGACGTCGACGAATGGGGAGCCCTCACCGGCACGGCGACGGCCTGGTACCGGGGTGCGCCCTACGACGTGGTGCAGCTGCTGTGGCCCGACCGCAACGGCTTCCTGCCCACCGAGGCC
>JBEGOE010000071.1:0-2922 GCA_041182165.1 Actinomycetota bacterium | reverse complement strand
GGTGCTGACTGCGCAGCACGCCGATGCCGCCGTGCTCTGGGTGGTGGATGGCAACGAGCGTGCCCGGCGCTGCTACGAGGCCGCCGGATGGGCGTGGGACGGCGGCTCGTCGACCGACGACGTCGGTGGGATGCCGGTCACCGAGCTCCGCTACCGGCTGCCTCTGTCGAGCGGGCAGCCGCGCTCCGCGAAGGCGCCGTGACCGCTCAGAGGTCGGCGGTGGCGACTTCGCAGGCGACGGTCATCATGCGGTCGACGCCCTGTTGCAGCTCGTCGTCGCTGATCCGTTCGGTCTCGGTCTCCGAGGCGATCAGATCGCTCACCGTCATCATCGCCAGCGCTTCGAAGCCGTGGATGGCGGCGAGGGTGTAGAGGATCGACGCCTCCATCTCGACGGCGAGGTGGCCGCGGTCGCGCCACCGGCCCATGATGCCGTCGCGGTGGTCGTAGAAGATCGCGCTGGTGACGATGGGGCCGACGTGCACCGTGGCACCCGACTCGCGGCCGAGGCGCGCCGCCAGCTCGACCAGCTTCCAGTCGGCGGTCGGGGCGTGGGCCTCGCCGTTGGTGAGCAGCAACGTCATGGGGTCGTCGCCCGTGGCGCTCATGGCCACCACCGTGTCGCCCATCTGGAGGCCCGGCTTCAGGCCGCCGGCGGTGCCGACGCGCACGAGCCGCTTCGCACCCAGCATCTGCGTCAATTCGGTGTAGTAGATGCCGACGCTGGCGCCGCCCATGCCCACGCTCTGCACGCTGATCGGCTTGCCGCGGAAGGTGCCGGTGAAGCCGAGCATGCCGCGCTCGTCGTTCACGCAGCGGGCGCCCGGGTCGAAGTGGTGCTCGGCGATGTAGCGAGCCCGCTTCGGATCGCCCGGCACCAGCACGGCGGGGGCGTAGTCGGACGGCTCGGCGCGCAGATGGATCGGCATGGCGGGCGAGGTTAGTGCGGCGCCCGGCGGCGCCCCGGAACGACGCCGGCAGCCAGCAGTGAGACCGAGGGTTTCGGCGCTCGACGGGTGCGTCGCAGCACTCGGGTGTGCTCGAAACCCTCGGTCGGGCAGTTCTGACTCGGTCGACGCCGGATGGCTCGGGTGGCTACTTCAGGAACTTGGAGGTGGTGTTGTCGGCGAGGACCTTGCCGGCGGTCTGGCACGTGGGGCAGTAGGCCACCGTGTAGCCGCTGTAGCTGACGGAGCGGATCGTGTCGGCGCACACGCGGCATGCCTCGCCCGCGCGGCCGTGCACGGCGCCGGGCCGGTCGGCCGACGAGCTCATGTCGCTGCGGGTGCGCTCGTACGCGAGGCCGTCTGCCACGCAGGCGTGGATCGCGTCGCGTACGGCGTGGGCGCCCTCGGGGCCGAGCTTGCCGGTCATGGCGAACGGCGACAGCTTCGCCCGGTGGCAGACCTCGTTGGCGAGCATCCGGCCCAGGCCTGTGATGATGAGCTGGTTGCGCAGGAAGCCGTGCAGCCGCATGCTGTGCGCAGAAAACGAGGCGGCGAGGGCATCGTCGGTCAGGTCGAGCGCGTCGGGGCCGAGCCGGTCGAGCGGCGGACCGTCGAGCGCGTCGGGCGACAGGCACCACACGCCGGCACGACGCTCTTTGCCGGCCTCGGTGAGCAGCAGCGCCGGCTGATCGGCGAACACGAACCGTGCCTGGCCGTTGCGCGGCTTGGGTGACTGCTTCTGGTCGACCAACAGGCGGCCGCCCTGCATCAGGTGGACGACGAAGACGACGGGCTCGAAGCGGAGGAGGAGGTACTTGCCCCGCCGGCCGACCTCGACGAGCGGCGTCCCGTACGCCGCCGACGGCTCGGGCGTGGCGGTCTTCAGTGCAGTGAACGTGAGGGGGACGAACCGCTGCAGCACGGCGCCGGCGAACTGCTCGGTGAGGCGCTCGGCGTGGGCCTGCACCTCGGGCAGCTCGGGCACCGGTGTCGCCTCAGTGGTACTCGGTGCGCTGGCGCACCTCGGTGAACACGGCGTCGAGCTCCTTGAACACGGGCTGCGCCTCGATGAGTTTCTGCTGGTCGCCCGTCAGCCGGATACGGCCGCCGATGAACGCGTCCTGTGCGTTCAAGGTGCCGGTGGCGACGGCGACGGCGGTGTCCCAGTCCTGCTCCAGGCGGACGTGCTCGGGCCAGGCGGCACCGGGGCCGAAGGTGGCGGTGCCGTCGCCGACCTGGAGGTGGTAGACGACGTCACCCTCGGGTCCGTCGGTGACCACCTGGGTGACGCCGACGTCGACCGTGTCGGCCAGCGCAGCGAGTCCGGGGCTCGCGCCCACCTGCTCGGCCAACGCGTCGATCCATTCGAGACTCAGGTAGCGCACCACAGGGGCCTAGTCTGCCCGATCGTGCAGGAGATCACCTCGACTGCCCTGCGGCCGTCCGACGAAGCCCGGCACCCGGCCTCACCGGTCGAGGCCTGGTGGTGGTGGGGATCCGGGACCGACCCGCTCAGGGGTGACATCGCCGGCGTGTACGTGGGGCTTGAACTGCGCGGCGCGCGCCTCGATTACTGGGCGGGCCTGGTGCGCGAAGGCGAGCCGTACCTCTACATCGAGGAGCTCGACGGCAGTGGGCTGCGCCAGGGCCTCGAGATCAAGCCGCCCGAGATGTGGGCCGGCCACGAATGCGACGTCCCCTTCCGCCAGTGGAGCCTCGGGAACGAAGCACATGGGGTGCTGCTCGACGACCCCACCGAGGCGTGGCGCCGCGCCCACGGCACGCTCGTGCCCTGCACGTTCGACATCGAGTGGTACGCCGACGGCGAGGCCGAGTCGATGGACCTCGGCGCCGGTGCGCAGGGCTACCGGCAGCTCGGCGAGGTGGACGCCCGCATCGAGCTCCTCGAGGGTGTCGTCGAGCTGACCGGCCCGGCCGAACGGGTGCACGTGTGGGGCGTGCCGTACCTGCCAAC
>JBEGOE010000070.1:0-5408 GCA_041182165.1 Actinomycetota bacterium | reverse complement strand
GATCTGGTCGGGGGTGCGGCGGGGTCGTTTCGCACTCGCGCCCTTTGCATGCGCCGCCTCGGCCGGCCAGCCGAGTGCGACGGCGCCCAGCAGTTGCAGGCCGTCGGGCACGCCGAGCTCGGCACGCACCTCCGCCTCACCGTTGAACACGGCGAACAGCCGCGCCCCGCGGCCCTCGTCCTCGGCGGCGAGCAGCAACGTCATCAGCGACCTCGAGGCGTCGATCGTCCTGTACGGCGTCGGCCACGCCTCGGCACCGGCACCCAGGCCGGTGGCGGCCTTGTCGGGCTGCGCGTAGCGGTCGACGTAGGCGTCGGCATCGGCGAACGGCAGCGCGATGACCGGGGCATCGAACAGGCCGGGCCAACGGAACCCACCCCGGCGCTCGGCCGGGAAGGCATGGCGCCAGAACCGATCGGTCTGCTGACCCTCGAGCACGACGAGGTGCCAGCCCTGCGCCTTACCGGCGCTGGGCGCACGGCTGGCCAGATCGACCATGCGGTCGAGGATGGCCGGGTCGACCGGATCGGGTCGGAACGTGCGGCACATCCGCCGGCCACGAACGACCGCGCTGAGCTCGGTCATGCGAACGTGCTCAGGCGGGCTGGCGGGCGCCGAGCTTGACGAGGTCTTCCGCCATCGTCCAGCCGTGCACGATGAGTGCCCCGCCCTTGGCGGCGTTGACCGCTGCGAACATCGCCGCTGCGTCGGGGTTGATCTTCTCGGGCTTCGACGACTCGTGGTCGATGAACCCGCTCTGGCCGTTGGACTTCACCGTGAACGTCTGCTCGTCGTAGTTGCCGTCGACACCGAAGCGACGGGCGAGGCGGCGGCCCCAGGCACGCTCTTCACCGACGGCACGGTGCTTCGGGCGCGGGATCATCTCGTCGAGCTGCTTCAACGCGTCGAGCGCATCGGGACGGACCAGCCGCGAACCGACCACGACGTCCTCATCGGGGAAGGCCATGAGCGCACGGTGGTACGCCTCACCCATGAGGCCCTTGAGGATCTGGTCGCGCTTCGAGGTGCGCTTCACGCTCATCAGGCCGAGCAGCACGCAGGGTGTGCCTCCGATGCGCTCGAGCGTGCTGAACGAGAAACCGTGGAGCTTGCCGTCGACCCGGGCCGTGGTGCAGAGCACCCAGTCCTCCTTGGCCTTCGAGAGCACACCGATGTCGAAGACGCCACCCATCGACGCCATGTCATCGAGGTCGGCGTCGGTGAGCGCTGCGCAGTCCCTGGTGTCCACCTGGATTGCCATTGCCCAACTCTCCTGTCGAAAAGAACCACCCCCCAGCGGGGCGCACTGACCTGAGTGCTCTATTCTGCCACTGACGAACGCGTCTTCCACAGATGAGCGGGGACTCGACGCCAATCGTCGATGATCGAGGGCCCGAATCAGAGCATGACGGCGTCATGGCCGAGCGCGACACGCAGCTCGGGGACCACACGGTCGAGGTCGACGCAGAACTCGTCGGACAACCGCAAGACCTTGCCCTGGCCGATGTGCAGGAACACCGCCGACTGACCGGGGTGGTCGCGAAGGATGCGCCGGAGCTGGTGGATCTTGAGCTCGCTGAGCGCGGCCGCCGGCACCCGCAGGTGCAGCGGCAGCGTCGCCGACGTGTCGAGGCTCTCGAGCACGGTGACGTCCTGGGCCATGAAGCCGAGGCGCGACTCGTCGCGCCGGTCGATACGGCCCTTGACCGTGACGATCGCATCGTCGACGAGCTTGTGGCCCTGCTCGATGAGCACCCGGGGGAAGACGGTGACCTCGATCGAGGCGTCGAGGTCCTCGAGGGTGAAGACCGCCATCTGATCGCCCTTCTTCGTGAACTTGCGGGCCAGACCGGTGATGACGCCTCCGAGCTGGAGGATGCTGCCGTCCTCGCGCTCGGCCGCATCGGCCACCGAACAGTCGACCTTGCGCCGCAGCGCCGCCTCGACGCCGAGCAGCGGGTGGTCGCTGACGTACAGGCCGAGCATCTCCTTTTCGAACTTCAACCGCTCGGTCTTGTCGAACTCGACCTCGGGAATGGCGATGCGCTCGGAGAACGCCGACCCTCCCCCGTCGTCGCCACCGAGCTCGCCGAAGAGGCTCATGACGCCCTGGTCGCGCTCGCGACGCCGGACCACGGTGGTGTCGATGATCTGCTCGAACACGAGCAGCAGACCCTTGCGGGGCAGACCGAAGACGTCGAACGCACCGCCCTTGACGAGCGACTCGACCGTCCGCTTGTTGAGCACCGGCTCGGGCACTCGCTCGACGAAGTCGTAGAAGTCGGCGAACGGCCCGTTGGCATCGCGCTCGGCGACGAGCTGGCCGACGAGGCCCTCACCGACGTTGCGGATGGCCGACAGGCCGAAGGTGATCGCGCCCGGGCTGCCGATGGGAAGCACCACCGTCTCGGGCACCTCGTCGACCGACAGCGCGGCGAAGTCCATGACCGAGCGGTTGATGTCGGGGGTGACCACCTTGACGCCCATCGACCGCGCATCGGCGAGGTACACCGCCGCACGATCGAGGTTTCCCTTCACGCTGGTGAGCAGGCACGCCAGGTACTCGACCGGGTAGTGCACCTTCAGGTACGCGGTCTGGTACGTGACGAGGCCGTAGCCGAAGGTGTGGCTCTTGTTGAAGGCGTAGTCGGCGAACTTGGCGATGACGTCGAACAGCTGCTCGCCGAGTTCTCGTCCGTACCCGACGCGCTCGCAGCCGGCCTCGAAGCCCATGCGCTCCTTGGCCATGACCTCGCGTGACTTCTTGCCCATGGCCTTGCGGAGGCTGTCGGCCTCGGCGAGCGAGTACCCGGCGAACTTCTGCGCGACGCGCATGACGCTCTCCTGGTAGATCATCAGGCCGTACGTGTCGCCGAGCACCTCTTTCGCATCGGGGTGGAAGTACTCGACCGGCTGCCGCCCGTTCTTGCGGTCGGCGTAGTCGTAATGCATGTTCACGCTCATCGGCCCGGGCCGGTAGAGGGCGAGCACGGCCGACACGTCCTCGAACGACGTGGGCGCCATCGAGCGCAGCAGCGCCCGCATGGGAGGCGACTCGAGCTGGAAGACACCCATCGTGTCGCCGCGGCCGAGCAGGCCGAACACCATCGGGTCGTCGAGCGCGACGGTGTCGATGTCGAACGTCGGGTCCTTGCTGGCCCGCACCATCGCCACGGTGTCGGTGATGACGTCGAGGTTCCGTAACCCCAGGAAGTCCATCTTCAGCAGGCCGAGCTCTTCCACGCCGTGCATCTCGTACTGCGTGACGACCGGCGCGTCCTCCGGGGCCACTCCGGCCTCGGGCTTGCGCTGGACCGGGAGGTACTCGGTGAGCGCCTCCTTGGTGATGACCACGGCCGCGGCGTGGATGCCGTCGCTGCGCTTCAGCCCCTCGAGCCCCTTCGCGACGTCGACCACGCGCTTCACGTCGGGGTCGGTGTCGTACATCGCTCGGAGCTCGCTGGCCGCCTTGTAGCCGTCGAGGTACTTCGGGTGCTCCTCGAAGCAATACCGCAGCGGTGTGTCTCGGCCCATGACGAGCGGCGGCATCGCCTTCGCGACCTTGTCGCCCACCCCGTAGGGGTACCCGAGCACACGGGCCGCGTCGCGCACGGCGTTGCGGGCCTTGATCGTGCCGAAGGTGATGATCTGGGCGACGTGGTCGCGCCCGTACCGCTCGGCGGCGTACCGGATCATCTCGTCCCGGTACCGGGAGTCGAAGTCCATGTCGATGTCGGGCATCGAGATGCGGCTCGGGTTCAGGAACCGCTCGAACAGCAGGTCGTACTTGATCGGGTCGAGGTCGGTGATGCGGAGGGAGTACGCCACCGCACAGCCGGCCGCCGAGCCACGGCCCGGGCCGACGCGGATGCCCGTGTCCTTCGCGTGCTTGATGAGGTCCCACACGATGAGGAAGTAGCTGGCGAACCCCATGTTCTTGATGACCTGGAGCTCGTAGGCGATGCGTTCGACCACGGCGGCGGGCAGCGTGTCGCCCCAGCGCGTGCGGGCGCCCTCCCACGTGAGGTGGTCGAGGTACCCAGCGTCGTCGTCGAACCCCTCGGGGATCGGGAAGTTGGGCAGCTGCGGCTTGCCGAACTCGATGGTGACGTCGGCGCGCTCGGCGATCCAGAGGGTGTTGTCGCACGCCTCGGGGAAGTCGCGGAAGAGGTACCGCATCTCGGCCGCGCTCTTGAGGTAGTGCTCGGTGCCCTCGAACTTGAACCGCTTCGGGTCGCTGAGCAGCGCACTGGTCTGGACGCACAGCAGCGCGTCGTGGGCCTCGTGGTCGTGCTGGTGCGTGTAGTGCGAGTCGTTGGTGGCGAGCAGCGGCGCGCCGATCTTCTTGGCGAGCTCGATCAGTTTGGGGTTCGTGTCGCGCTGGGCGGCGAGGCCGTGATCCTGCAGCTCGACGAACAGGTTGTCCCTGCCGAAGATCTCCTGCAGGCGGCCGGCCTTCGCAACCGCGCCCTTCTCGTCGCCCTGCAGCAACGACTGCAGCACGTGACCACCGAGGCAGCCGGTGGTGGCGATGAGGCCGTGGTGGTACTTCTCGAGCAGCTCCCAGTCGATCTTGGGCTTGTAGTAGTAGCCCTCGAGGAACGCGAGGCTGGCGAGCTGGATGAGGTTGCGGTAGCCCTGATCGGACTCGGCGAGCAACGTGAGGTGGTAGTAGAGCTTCTTGCCGCCCTCGGTGTCACCGCCGGAGTCGTCGAGCCGACCGCGGCGGGTGGGGCGCTCGGTGCGGGTCTCGTAGGCCATGTAGGCCTCGGTGCCGATGACGGGCTTGACCCCCTGCTTGCGGCACTCCTTGTAGAACTCGAGCACCCCGTACATGTTGCCGTGATCGGTGATGCCGAGGGCCGGCATGCCGTCGGACACGGCCTTTGCGACGAGCTCGTCGAGCCGGGCCGCGCCATCGAGCATGGAGAACTCGGTGTGGACGTGGAGATGGGTGAACGAGTCGCCCAACTGCACTCCTTTCCGTCGCCCTGTGCGTCGCCGCGAGGGGTTACACCGATGTGATTCGTCCGAAGCTAGCCGCGGGGTGTCACACGCAGCAACGGTCGGACGAAGGCCTCATCCTACGAGTCAGAGACCTGAGTCAGAGATAGGTGCCCGGGCGGTCGCCCGGGCCGGGAACGCCGGGAACCATCGCACCGGGCGGCAGCTGGCGCATCTGCTCGAGCTGCTGGCGCGCCGCCAACT
Organism: Actinomycetota bacterium; assembly: GCA_041182165.1. Taxonomy (GTDB): domain Bacteria; phylum Actinomycetota; class Acidimicrobiia; order Acidimicrobiales; family Ilumatobacteraceae; genus VFMC01. The sequence goes on along the minus strand of JBEGOE010000070.1, from coordinate 200 downwards.
GCTGGGCGAACAAGGTGGCCTGGATGCCGTGGAACAGACCCTCGAGCCATCCGACCAGCTGTGCCTTGGCGATGCGCAGCTCGGCCTCGGAGGGGATCTCGCCCGGCGTGAACGGCAGTGCGAGGTTGTGCAGCTCGTGCTGGAGGTCCGGCGACAGGGCCTCGCTCAGCTCGACGATCGACCGCTCGTAGATCTCGGCC
>JBEGOE010000069.1:0-2666 GCA_041182165.1 Actinomycetota bacterium | reverse complement strand
GCGGCATCGACCTCGGCCCCGGGCGCGACGGCCCGGCAGGTCTGGCCCGGACGTCGGCCGTCGATGAGGTCGAGGTTGGCCTCGAGGTACAGGTCGGGTTTGCCCGTGTCGATCCAGTAGTCGTCGGTCGCATGGGCGAACAGTCCGTGGTCGGCGACGATGGCGGGGAAGGTGACCCGTTCGATCGAGACCCGCTCGCCGATGGGGATGCGGGCCAGCACCGACGGCTCGAGGACGTAGGTGCCGGCGTTGATCAGGTTGCTCGGCTGCGTGCCCGGGGCCGGCTTCTCGACGAAGCGCGCCACCCGCCCGTCGTCGTCGAGCGCGACCACACCGAACGCGGACGGATCGGGGACGCCGATGACGTGGATGGTCGCTTCGGCACCGTTCCGGCGGTGGAACGCCACGAGGCCGGCGATGTCGAGATCGGTGAGCACGTCACCGTTGGCCACGACGAAGGTGTCGTCGATGCCGGCGAACTCGGCAGCGAACCGGATCGCACCGGCCGTGTCGAGCGGCTCGGGCTCGACCGCGTACGTGAGGGTGACACCGGCGCAGGTGCCGTCGGGGAACGCCGCGATGAACGGTTCGGGCTTGAAGCCCAGCGCGAGCGTGACGTCGGTGACGCCACCGGCGGCCAGGTTCTCGATGAGACGCTCGATGATCGGGACGTGCCCGACCGGCAGCATCGGCTTCGGGACGCTGAGGGTGAGAGGGCGCAAGCGGGTGCCGAAGCCCCCCACGAGCACGACGGCCCGCATCAGCCGCCCGTGGTGGTGGTCGTGGACCCGGGAGCCACGTCGGCGAGGCCGAGCTCGGGCAACTCGGGAGCCCACGGCGGCATCGACACGTCGGTGCCCTTCGGCACGACGGCGATCGCGAACACCATGCCGTCGTTCTTGAGGCGAGTGTTGGCGAGATCGGTGATGAAGGTCTGGCCCTTGCCGGTGTCGGTGTACGAGTCCCAGGCGACGACCTTGATCTCGACGTCCTCGCCGTTGCACTGGTACTCGCCGACCTTGTACTCGTCTCCGCCCTGATCGGCGGGGAGCTTCAGTCGTTCGGTGTCGAGCTCGACCCCGTAGACGTCGAGGAACACGCCGAGGACGGCACGCTTGCCGATGGCCTTGGTGCTGTTCGGGTGCCAGTGGATCACACCGTCGTCGTGGCTGTGGATGCCCGTGGAAGCGAACTCGGCGCTGACCAACTGGGTCTGGCCCTGCCCGTCGGTGACGGTCTCTTCCTTGGCGCCGCTGAGCTTCGGCAGCCACCCGTCGCACACGTACATGCCGTACGCCGCGTGCCAGTGGTCTCCCTGCTGGGGCGGGAACGAGCCGGGGTCGGGCACGCTCTGGCGCGAATAGCCGATGAGGACGAGGCCGATCACGAGAACGCCGGCGATGATGGCCGGGAAGAGGGTGCCGCCCTGGAAGCGGACCTTCTTGCCCTTCCCACGCTGGGCGAGCTTCGCGACCTTCTTGGCCGATGAGGACGATGAGGACGGGGCCACGAGTTCGAAACGCTACCTGCGATCACGGCCGAAGAGGTGTCAGCCCCCCGCGCGGGACCGGGGGTGCCGAAGTTGCTCGACGAGATCGGCATAGGCGCTGGCGACGACGGCCGGCGAGGCGGTCTGCTCGACCCACCGTCGGCCGGCCACGCCGGCGGCGGCCAGCGCCGCAGGATCGGCCAGCATCTCGCGCAGCGCCGCGACGAACAGGTCGGGCCGATCGGGCTCGACCACCCGGCCCGCACCGGCGGCGGCGAGAATGCGCGGCACCTCGGTGTCGACGTCGATCGCTGCCAGGATCGGTCGGCCGGCCGCGAGGATCGAGTACGTCTTCGACGGCACGCTGACGTTGCCCAGCCCGGCGCGCAACGGCACCACGTGCAGGTCACCCGTCGCCAGCAGCTCGGGCAGCCGGTCCTTCGGCTGGTAGGGCGCAAACCGCACGTTGGCCAGGCCCACGGCCTCGGCCTGCAACGAGGCCTTCGCCGACCCCTCACCGGTGATGAGGAACGTGATGGCAGGCAGTTCGCGCGCCGCTGCCAGCACCAGGTCGAGGGACTGCGAGAAGCCGACGTTGCCGGCGTACAGCACCACCGTCTCGTCACCGATGCCGAACTCGGCGCGCAGCGCTGTGTGCCTGGACGACGGCACGATCGCATCGGTGAGCACGAAGTTCGGGATGACGTGCACCCGGCCCGCAGCCGACGGCCGGACCTTGGCCACGACGTTGTCGCGGAGGTCGTCGCTGAGCACGGTGACGGCCGCGGCGCGGTGGTAGCTGGCACGCTCGAGCCACCTCGCCACGGCGATGACACGGCGGTTCGTGATCGCCCCGGTGCGCACCGCTGCGTCGGGGAAGACGTCCTGGATGTTGAACACGAGCGGGCCACGCCGCACGAGGTGCGTCACCCAGCCGGTGAGGCCCATGGTGAGCGGCGGCGACATCGCGATGACCGCGTCGACGCGCCCGCCGGGCAGTGACGCCAGCCCCGTGAGCGCCGAGAAGCCGACGAAGCCCAGGGCCCGACGGAGCAGGTTCCGCTTGTCGCTGCCCGGGAACGGGTTGACCCGGGTGATCGAGCCCCACTCGGTGCGCTCGCGACGGACCCATCGCCCGGTCCAGCCGGGCTCGACCCGATGCTCGCGGTACCAGGGC
>JBEGOE010000068.1:0-3216 GCA_041182165.1 Actinomycetota bacterium | reverse complement strand
CCACGCCACGCCGCTCGGCCTCGCGCTCATCGGCTTCGCCGCCGGCGCCGTCGGGATGTTCGGCTTCCCGTCGTTCCAGGTGTCGCTGCCGAACCTCGTGCCACGCGATCAGCTCGTGGCTGCCGTCGGGCTCTCGAACGCGCAGTGGAACCTCGGCCGCATCATCGGCCCCACGCTCGCCGCGCTGGCCATTGCGATCGGCGGCATCCAGGCCGCCCTCTGGTGCAACGCGATCAGCTTCATGGCGGTCATCGTCGCGGTGTCGATGGTCGACCTGCCCGACGGGCCCGGTGAGCGGCGGCCGATTTTCGCCGCCCTTGCCGATGGCGTGCGCTACGCGCGCCGTTCGGCGCCCATCCGGCGCATGCTCGTGGTGATGATCGTCGTCATCGGCATCGGCTCGCCGTTCATCGCGTTCGTGCCGCAGATGGCGACGAACGTCTTCGGTGGCGACGCCCGCTCGACCTCGGTGCTCGTGACGGCGCAAGGCGTCGGTGCCGTGTTCGCCGCCTTCTCGCTCGGCAGCGCCACGGCCCGCTTCGGGGCTCGTCCGGTCATGATCTCGTCGTCGTTCATGATGGCGCTCGGCCTTGCGCTGTACGGCTCGGCGCCCACGCTGTGGCTCGCCGCCCCGGCCCTCACGCTGATCGGGGCGTCGTACGGCTTCGCGTTCACCTCGTTCGCCGGTGTCGCACAGTCGCATGCCCCCGACGAGATGCGCGGCCGTGTGCTCGCCGTCAACAGCTTCGTCCTCGGCATCCTGTTCCCGGTGGGCACCCTGGTGCAGGGGGCGATCGCCGACTCGACGTCCCTCCGTGGGGTCACCATCGGCTCGGGCGCGTGCCTGGCCGTTGCGCTCGTGCTGCTCGGCCACCGCGACCGCCGGGTCGAACAGCCCGACCCGCCCGGTGACTGGCCCGGTGACTGGCCCGCCGGTCACCTGCCGCTGCCTCCGACACCCGTCACGCCCCCTGGTACCCACTCGGATGCCGACGAGGTGCCGCGGTAGCGTGCCGGCATGGCAAGCGAACCCGGTACCCCTGTCGATGTGAAGCCCCGCAGCCGCGACGTCACCGACGGCTATCAGAAGGCACCGGCACGTGCCATGCTGCGCGCGGTCGGCATGACCGACGACGACTGGGTGAAGCCCCAGATCGGCATCGCTTCGGCCTGGAACGAGGTGACGCCCTGCAACATGACGCTGCGCAAGCTGGCCCAGCACGCGAAGGACGGTGTCCGCACTGCGGGCGGCTTCCCGATGGAGTTCGGCACCATCACGGTCAGCGACGGCATCTCGATGGGTCACGAGGGCATGCGCGCCTCGCTCGTCAGCCGCGAGGTGATCTGCGACTCGGTCGAGACGGTGGTCCACGCCGAGCGGCTCGACGGCTTCATCGGCCTGGCGGGCTGCGACAAGAGCATCCCTGCGATGCTCATGGCCGCGGCCCGGCTCGATCTCGCCAGCGTGTTCGTCTACAACGGCTCCACCATGCCCGGCCAGTACGGGGGCCGCGCCCTCGACATCACGAGCGTGTTCGAGGCCGTCGGCGCCCGTGCGCTGGGCACGATCACCGACGAGGAACTCAGCCAGATCGAGCGGCACGCATGCCCCGGGGAGGGCGCGTGCGGCGGCATGTTCACCGCGAACACGATGAGCTCGATCGCTGAGGCGATCGGCATGTCGCTGCCCGGCACGGCCTCGCCGCCCGCCATCGACTCGCGACGCGAGGACGACGCACGTCGCGCGGGTGAGGCCGTCGTGAACATGCTGCGCCTCGGCATCACCCCTCGCATGATCATGACCAAGCAGGCGTTCGAGAACGCGATCGCCATCACCTCGGCGCTCGGCGGGTCCACGAACGCAGTGCTCCATCTGCTCGCCCTCGCCAACGAGGCCGGCGTCGAGCTCGAGCTCGAGGACTTCAACCGCATTGCCGCTCGCGTGCCCACCATCGGCGACATGAAGCCCGGCGGCAAGTTCCACATGAGCGACCTCGATCGCGTCGGTGGCGTGCCGGTGGTGCTGAAGCACCTGCTCGATGCCGGCCTGCTGCACGGCGACGTGCTCACGTGCACCGGCAAGACGATGGCCGAGAACCTGGCCGAGCTCGACCCACCGCAGCCCGACGGCGTGGTCGTACACACCCTCGACCAGCCGATCCACGCCGAGGGCGGCATCGTCATCCTCCGCGGCTCGCTCGCCCCCAGGGGTGCGGTCGTGAAGGTCGCCGGCTTGTCGAAGGAGCAGAAGCAGTTCGAGGGCGTGGCTCGCGTGTTCGACGGCGAGGACGGCGCGATGGAGGCGATCGTGTCGGGCTCGGTGCAGCCGGGCACCGTGCTCGTCATCCGCTACGAGGGCCCGAAGGGCGGGCCGGGCATGCGCGAGATGCTCGCGATCACCGGTGCACTGAAGGGTGCCGGCCGCGGCGCCGACTGTGCGCTCATCACCGACGGCCGCTTCAGCGGCGGCACGTGGGGCTTCTGCATCGGACACGTGGCCCCCGAGGCCGTCGACGGCGGGCCGATCGCGTACGTCCGCGACGGCGACCGGATCCGTGTCGACGTGCATGAGCTGAGCCTCGACCTCCTGGTCGACGACGCCGAACTCGAGCAGCGCAAGGTGGGCTGGCAGCCGAACCCGCCCCGCTACACGCGCGGAGTGCTCGGCAAGTACGCCAAGCTCGTCCAGGGCGCCGACACCGGCGCCATCACGAATACGCTCTGACCCGGGCACAGCGACGTCGATCATGCCGAGGCCCGCGGTCCTCTCCGCCGACGAGTTCGCCGCCGTCGACGGCGTCGACGACTGGCGGTACGTGCTCGGCTCGATCGGCGCGGTGTTCCGATCGGGCACCTTCACCGAGGGGGCGGCGTTCGTCGCCGCGATCGCATCGGCGGCCGATGCTGCCGACCACCACCCCGACGTCGCCCTGCGTTACCCGGGCACGGTGCACGTCACGATGCGCACTCACGACCGGGGTGGCGTGACGATCCTCGACGTCGAGTTGGCGCGCACCATCTCGTCGCTCGCCGCCGACGCCGGCGCTCGGGTTGCGCCCGCCGATCAGGCCATCGAGATCGCGATCGACACGCTGGATGCCGATCGCATCCGCCAGTTCTGGGCGGCGGTGCTCGGTTACGGCGAGGCGTCCGGCGGCACCCTGGTCGATCCTGCCCGCCTCGGGCCGCCGGTGTGGTTCCAGCAGATGGACGAGC
>JBEGOE010000067.1:0-2631 GCA_041182165.1 Actinomycetota bacterium | reverse complement strand
CCCGGTGTCGACCCCGACCCGCACGACCAGCGACACCCCGAGCTCGGCGTCGAGCAGTGGGCTCAGGTCGGCGAGACGCCGCTGCATCTCCACCGCGGCCTTCACGGCGCGGAGGCCGTCGTCCTCATGACGTCGGTCGAGTCCGTAGATCGCCATCACGGTGTCACCGATGAACGTCTCGACCGTGCCGGCGTGGTGTTCCAGCGTCGCCCTGGCGACGTCGAAGGCCCGGAGCATGGCCGCTCGCTCGTCGGACGATGCGACAGCGGGCCGCGTGTGCGTCAGTGAGAGATCGGCGAACACGATCGTCAGTGTCCGGCGGCTCTCGGTCCGCCTCGTGGCCGTGACGAGGGCCATGCCGCACGTGGTGCACCACGCATGGCCCTCGGTCAGCGGGCGGCCGCACCCGGCGCAGGTGGATGGATCGGTGGCGATGCTCCGGGACACCTCGCTCCCGTCGTGCTCGACGGAGAGCAGTTGGTGCGCCTCGACGACGCGACCGTTGGCGAGCGTCAGCGTCAGGCTCGGCCCGACCCGGGCATCGGTGGCGGCGAGCGCCGCCGTCTCGACGGACACGAGCGCTTCGAGCGGCTGGGCGAGCGGCTCGAGGCCGCCGGCGAGGTCCATCGCCTCCCCTGCGAGCACCCGATGGGCGCCGCTCGCTCCGGCGTAGACCATCGCCCCGGTGGCCACGCCCGTGCGGTTGACCAGCGTGACCCCCCAGCCGATGCGGAGTCGCTCGTTCAGGTCGGCGAGCGTTCGCTGTGCCTCGGCCGTGGCGCGGAGTGCGCGGACGGCGTCGTCGTCTCGGCTGATCGGGAAGCCGAAGGCGATGACCATCGCATCACCGATCCGCTTCTCGATGCGGCCGCCGTGCGATTCGAAGACCGATCCGAGCTCGTCGAAGTACCGGTCGAGGACGAGTCGCAGGGACTCCGGGTCGAGCGCCTCGGCCAGTGCGGTCGAGCCCTGGAGATCGGACACCACCATCGTGACGGTGCGGAACTCCTCGGCGGGGTCGTCGTGTACGAGTTGCCGACCGCAGGCGCTGCAGTGACGCCAGGCGGTCTCGATCGGGTTCGAGCACGCCGGGCAACAGACACGTGGCGCATGGGATGCGACCGTCGACACGACGGGCATCCTGTCACACCATGCAGCCCTGACCGAGGGGCTCTCGCTTCGGGTTGATCAGAAGCGCATGCCGGGGTCGGCGGCCGGCACCTGGACCACGACGGTGATCGTCCCGGCGGTGGTGTCGACGGACCGAGTTGCGACGCACGGGGCGTGCAGTTCGCCCGCTGCGGCGTTCGCAGTGAGCTGCGCGGAGCACTGCGGCAGGATGCCGGCGAACCCGGGCACACCGGAGCCGATGTCGGCGACCGGGTCAGTGTTGTTGCTGAAGTTCCCGGTGCGACGGTCCTTGGGCAGCTGGCCGGGAAGGAGATCGAGGGCCGGGAACCGGTAGGGGGCGGCGAAGCACACTTCGTAATCGGCAGCCTTCGAGCTGCCCGAACCGATCGGCGACGAGAACGTGACCGTCTTGATCAGCGAGCCCGCGTCGGGTGCCGAGAAGTCCTGGATGTCGAAGACGAACTGGTCGGAGGAGGCGGTGTAGCCGCGGCCGGTGCAGTTGAAGGTGGGTGCGGCGAACGATGCCAACAGGGTGGCGGTGGCCGTGTCGTCGTCGGCGACATGGACGTTGGCGACACCGCCCTTCTGGCCCTTGAGCTTCCCGGTCTGGCACGCCAGCTTGTCGGGCTTGCACGTGACGGTGACCCCCGGGTCCGGCCCGGCGGCGGACGAGGTGGTAACGGCGATACCGCCGACCATCAGCAGCGCGGTCAACCCGAAGATGCCGACCCCACGCATGATCGATGAGTCCTTCAACTTTTCACCTCCCGCTGACGTCCGGCTGATCCGTTCCAGAGCCGAACAAGGCAAGAAACATATCGCCGAGGTGCGCTCGGGTCAAGAGTTCTGACGAATGATTCGTGATCGCTCGAGGCAACCACGTGGTGGAGCCCAGACAGGGAATCGAACCCTGGACCTTTTCATTACGAGTGAAATGCTCTACCGACTGAGCTATCTGGGCGTGGGTCGGAATGCTATCCCCCTGTTCGGCCCACTGACATCCTCGTTCGGGGTCAGACGGCAACGACCACGGGGACGGCGATGGAAAGCGCCGGCGAACCGTCCGGTCGGGCCACGCACAACAATGCCTCGCCGACTCGGATGCCGGTGGCAGCGAACAGGGCATCGGCGTAGGCCTGCAGTTGCGGGCGGTACCGGTCGGCGAGCACGTCGGGCGGCAGCAGGGCATGGTCGGTCTTGAAGTCGACCAGGACGAACGCGCCGTCGTGCATCCAGACGGCGTCGATGATGCCGTAGACGCCCTCGCCACCGACCTCGCCGCCGACGTACATCTCGCGCCGGACCGTGGTGGTGGCCGACGCTGCCGCCATGCGGGCGAACACGTCGCCGGCGAGCACCGACCGCACCAGGCGACCGACGTAGTCGACCAGGCGATCGGGCACGTCCTCGGCTGCGCTCTGCTCGGCGACCAGGGCGTCGAGACCGCGACCCGGTGCCTCGAGATCGACCAACTGCAGCACACCGTGCACCGCCCTGCCG
>JBEGOE010000066.1:0-11036 GCA_041182165.1 Actinomycetota bacterium | reverse complement strand
CGGCCGCCTTGCGGACGGCCTCGGCCATCAGTGCCGAGGCGTCGAGCGCGTCGTCGATGCCCTCGGCACGGAGCAGGGTCTGGCCGGAGCCGACGAGGACGGGGGTGCGGGGATCGAGCGTCACGGGAGGCGACGTTAGGGACTCGCGTGGCGTCGGTCGCAATGGAGCTTCGGACGCCACGGCCGGGCTGCACCTAGACTCGCCCACCGTGTCACGCATCGCCATCGGCTCCGACCACGCCGGCTTCGAACTGAAGCAGCATCTCGCCGACTTCCTGCGCAGCCAGGGTCACGACGTGATCGACCTCGGCACCGATTCCGCCGACAGCGTCGACTACGTGCACTTCTGCGCCGCCGTTGGCCGCACGGTCCGCGACGAGGACGCCGATCTCGGCATCGTCCTCGGTGGCAGCGGCCAGGGCGAGCAACTTGCGGCCAACAAGGTCCGCGGCGTCCGAGCAGCATTGTGCAACGACCTCTACACCGCCCGCATGGCCCGGGCCCACAACGACGCGAACGTGCTCAGCATGGGTGCGCGCGTGGTGGGCGTCGGTCTCGCCGAGGAGATCCTCGCCACCTTTCTCGCCATCCCCTTCGAGGGTGGCCGCCATCTCCGCCGTGTGCAACAGCTCATGGCGCTCGAGCAGGAGTTCTGACCATGCCGTTTCCCTCCGACGCCAAGCCCGACACCGAGGTGTTCGACCTCATCGACCGCGAGGTCGAGCGGCAGTGCACGGGTCTCCAGCTCATCGCCAGCGAGAACTTCACCTCGCCCGCCGTCATGCGCGCGGTCGGCAGTGCCCTCACCAACAAGTACTCCGAGGGGTACCCGGGCAAGCGCTACTACGGCGGCAATGCGATCGTCGATGACATCGAGGCACTCGCCATCTCGCGGGTGAAGGCACTGTTCGGCGCCGACCACGCGAACGTCCAGCCGCACAGCGGCGCCAACGCGAACATGTGCGCCTATCAGGCCGTGCTCGACATCGGTGACACGGTGATGGGGCTCAGCCTCGACCACGGCGGCCACCTCACGCACGGCTCGCCCGTGAACGCGAGCGGCAAGCTCTACAACTTCGTGTCGTACCAGGTGACCCCCGGCGACCAACGCATCGACATGGACCAGGTGCGCGACCTCGCGTTGCAGCACCGGCCGAAGCTCATCGTCGCCGGCACCACGAGCTACCCGCGCCGCATCGACCCGGTGCCGTTCAAGGCGATCGCCGACGAGGTCGGCGCCCTGCTGATGTTCGACGCCGCCCACCTCGCCGGCCTCATCGCCGGCGGCGCGCACCCCAACCCGGTGCCCCATGCCGACATCGTCACCTTCACCACCCACAAGACCCTGCGCGGCCCGCGTGGTGGCTGCATCCTCAGCACCTCGGCGTTGGCGGCCGCCATCGACAAGGCCGTCTTCCCGGGCTGGCAGGGCGGCCCGCTCGAGCACGTCATCGCCGGCAAGGCGGTCGGCTTCTACGAGGCCTCGCAGCCGGAGTTCCGTGACTATGCGCACCAGATCGTCACCAACGCGAGCGCTCTCGCCGACGCCCTCGTGCAGCACGGCTTCGGTCTCGTCAGCGGCGGCACCGACATCCACCTCATGGTCGTCGACCTCCGCTCGTTCGACGCCGAACTGTCGGGCAAGGAGGCGCAGATCGTCCTCGACCGTGCCGGCATCACGCTCAACAAGAACACCGTGCCCGACGACCCGCGCAGCCCCTTCGTCACCAGCGGCGTCCGCATCGGCACGCCGTCGGTCACCACGCAGGGCATGAAGGAGCCCGAGATGGTCGAGATCGCATCGCTCATCGCCAGGGCGCTGCGCCATCGCAACGACGAGGCCGAGCTCGACGCCGTCAAGGCCGCCGTCGCAGCGTTGTGCGGCCGCTTCCCGGCGTACCTCTGAGCCGCACGTGCCTTCGATCGGCGCCTACCTCGCCATCGGTGCGGTGGCCGCCGTCGTCACGTTCGTCGCCACGCCGCTCGTCATCCGCTTCGCCAACCGGGTCGGGTGGGTCTACGAGCCGAACGAGCGCACGGTCCACACGCGTCCGGTGCCCGACGTGGGCGGCATCGCGATGTTCCTCGGGTTCCTGGTGGCGTTCGCCGCCTCCCGCCTGCTGAACATCTTCGACCCGCTGTTCGCCCGGAACTTCGAGCCGCGTGGCGTGCTGATCGCCGCGAGCATCATGTTCGTCGTCGGCCTGCTCGACGACGTGCGCGACCTCTCGGCGCCGGCCAAGGTGGTGGGCACCGTGCTCGCCTCCGTGGCGCTCGTCTGGTTCGGCGTCACGATGTTCCTCGTCCGACTGCCGTTCCTCGACGTCGTGTACCTCAGTTCGGACTGGGTCCCCATCGTCACCGTGCTCTGGGTGCTCGGCATGACGTCGGCGATCAACCTGATCGACGGCCTCGACGGCCTCGCCGCCGGCATCGTGGCGATCGGCGCCTTCTCGTTCTTCCTCTACAGCCAGCACCTCAGCCAGGGTGGCCAGTTGCTCGAGCCGAACATCGGCCCGCTGCTGTCGATCATCGCCGTGGGCATGTGCGTGGGCTTCCTGCCGCACAACTTCAACCCGGCAAAGATCTTCATGGGTGACAGCGGCGCGCTGCTCCTCGGTCTGCTGATGGCCGTCGCCACCAGTGTGGTCGGCGGTCGCGAGGCACCCGGCGCCGAGCCCGCAGCCGGCCAGGCGTACTTCTTCCTCGCCCCGCTGTTCATCCCGCTGTTCATCCTCGGCGTGCCGATCGTCGACATGCTCTTCGCGATCTTCCGCCGGGCCAGGCGGGGTCAGGGGCTGGCCACCGCCGACAAGGGGCACCTCCACCATCGCCTGATGGAGATGGGGCATGGGCAGCGGCGCAGCGTGCTCATCCTGTGGACCTGGACGGCGCTGCTGAGCGCGTTCGTCCTCTACCCCGTCGTCACCAACAGCGGCATGGCGTACATCCCCGTCGGCGCCGGCATGCTCGGCCTGGCGCTCTACACCGTGCTCCATCCCCAGATCCGCCGTCAGCGAGCAGGGGAGTGACGTTCGTGCGTCGTTCCGGTTTGGCGGCCGTCCGTTCCGTGAGTAGATTGTGTGCGCGTTCACAAGCTCGCCACAGCGTCGTGGTCGGCGCGCCCCACTCAGGACAACCGTGAAGCTCATCCCTCGCAAGCCCATCAATGCGGACGACAACCTCGGCCGCGGCATGGACATGGCGTTGGTGACCCTCGTGTTCCTCGGCATCGGGTACGCGCTCGATCGTTCGTTCGACACGAAGCCCGTGTTCATGGTCGGCCTCGTGGTGTTCGCCGTCATCGGCCAGTTCGTGAAGATGTGGTACGCCTACGACGCCACGATGCAGCGCCTCGAGGACGAGCGCCGCACGGGTGCGACCGCCGGCCGTCGCCGCGCCGAGGAGGGGTCCGCAGCGTGAACGAGACCCGCGTCCCCGACTCGAACCCGGCCTTCACCACCCGCCTCGAGGGCCCGGCCCCCGAGGTCGCTGTCACCAAGGACATGGTCAGGCGTGGGTTCGTCGTGGCCCCCGTCGTCATCGCCGTCTGCGCCGTCATCTGGGGCGTCAACGGTGCGTTCAGCAGCGCGTACGCGATCGCGCTGGTGCTCGTGAACTTCGCACTCGCTGCGACGCTCGTCGCAGTCACCGCCCGCATCAGCCTCGGGCTGATGATGGGTGCCGTGCTGTTCGGCTACCTCATCAGGCTCGGCCTGATCCTCGTGGCCGTCCTCGCCGTCCGTGATGCCGGTTGGATTTCACTTCCGGCGCTCGGAGCGACCATCATCGTCTCGCACCTCGGTCTCCTCGTGTGGGAGATGAAGTTCGTGGCGCTGTCCCTCGCCCATCCAGGCCTCAAGCCTGCCCGCCCATAAGACACACAGGATCGGTTCCACGTGCTCGCTGAAGCCTTCGAGTTCCCAGAGATCAACGCCATCCTCCGGTGGCAGGACATCTTCACCTCGTTCAACAAGATCGCCCTGATCGCCGTGGCGGCCGCACTCATCGGCATCGTCGTGTTCCTCCTCGCCGGCAACAAGGACGGGTCCAAGGCGCCGAAGGGTGTCCGCAACGTCGCCGAGTCGACGGTCGAGTTCATCGAGAACGGCATCGTCATGCAGACGATGGGCAAGAGTGGGCTCGGCTGGACCCCGTTCCTGCTGAGCCTGTTCATCTTCATCTACCTCTGCAACGTGCCCGGCATCATCCCGATCCTGCAGATGCCCGCCACGGCGCGCATGGCGATCCCGATGTTCCTCGCCCTGCTGGTCTGGGTCGTCTACAACGGCGTCGGCTTCAAGCACCAGGGCATCAAGTACCTCACCCACACGATCTGGCCCCCCGGTGTGCCGGTGGCGCTGAAGCCGCTCGTGGGTGTCATCGAGTTCATCTCGAACATCATCGTCCGCCCGTTCTCGCTGACGGTTCGACTTTTCGCCAACATGCTCGCAGGCCACATCCTGCTGGTCACGTTCGCACTGCTCACCCAGGCGCTCATCACCGCCGAGACGATGCAGTTCCTGCTGAAGCCGATGGCGATCCTGCCGTTCGGCATGCTGGTGTTCCTCACTGCCTTCGAGGTGCTCGTCGCCTTCCTGCAGGCCTACATCTTCACGATCCTCACCGCCGTGTACATCGGCGGCGCTGCTCACCCCGAGCACTGAGCCTCGTCCCACCCATCTCCCTACCCAGAACCCATCATCAGGAGAAGACATCCATGGAAGCTCTCAGCAACCTCGCCGCCGCTACCGGCCTCACCGGTGACGAAGCCAAGGCAGCCGCTGCTGCCGGCTCGGCGGGCTACGCCTATGGCCTCGCAGCCATCGGGCCGGGCATCGGCATCGGTTACCTCGTCGGCAAGTCAGTCGAGGCGATGGCCCGTCAGCCCGAGGCCGCCGGCATGGTCCGTACGACCATGTTCCTCGGCATCGCGTTCACCGAAGCACTCGCCCTCATCGGCTTCGTGGTCTTCATCCTCATCGGTCTCTGACCGACACAGCGTTCCCATCCACCATCGTCCATCCACCATCCGAATGGAGCTGATGTGTTGACGACCGTCATCCATCTCCCAGGGTTGGCCCCGCACCCCGCCGCCGAATCCGGTGTCGAGGTCGATCCGGGCCCCGGCCCGATCCAACCCGAACTCAAAGAGCTGTACTGGGGCGCAGGGTCGTTCATCGTCTTCGCGCTGCTCATGCGGTTCTTCCTGTTCCCGCGGCTCAAGAAGGGCATGGATGCCCGGTACGCCGGAATCCGCTCCGACCACGAGCAGGCCGATGCGGAGCGCGCTGCGGCACGCAGCGAGGTCGCCGACTACGAGGCGCAGCTCGCCTCGGTCAAGGCCGAGGCAGCCGTCAAGGTCGAGGCGGCCCGGCAGCAGCTCGAGGCAGAGCGCCAGCAGCGGATCAGTGCGCTGAACGCACTGCTGGCCGAGCGCCGTGCTGCGGCGCAGGCCGAGACCGACGCCGCGAAGCTGGCCGTGCGCGACCAGATCCAGTCGGCGGTGGCCGATGTGGCCGGCCGGGCCGGTGAGCTGGCGACGGGTCGTCGCCCCGATGACGCGATGGTCAACCGAGTGGTCGGCGAGGTGATGGCACGATGAACGTTCTGGGCGTCATCATACGTCCCATGGCCGAGTGCGGCATCGACTCGGAGGGCACGTGCGTCTCCGCCAGGCCGATCCTGCCCGAGCCGGCCGAGATCATCTGGGGCGGACTCGCCTCACTGATCATCTTCGCTGCGCTCTACAAGTTCGCACTGCCGGCCATCAAGAAGGCGTTGGCGGCCCGCACCGCCAAGATCCAGGCCGAGCTCGACGGTGCCGCGGACGCACGCAGCGGTGCAGCCGCCGAGGCGGCGCAGATCCGCGCCGCCAAGGGTGACATCGCCGCAGAGCGGGCCCGCATCCTGGCTGCCGCCGATGCGCAGGCCGAGCAGGTCCTGGCCGACGGCCGCACCCGCCTCGCCGCCGAGCTCGCCGAGCTCGAGGCCAAGGCACTCGCCGACATCGATGCTGCCGGTGCACGCGCCGGCGACGAACTGCGCGCCGAGATCGCACGTCTCTCGACCGCTGCGGTCGACCACGTGGTCACCGGCTCGCTCGACGAGTCGACGCAGCAGCAACTGATCGAGACCTTTATCGCACGAGTCGGAGCATCCTCATGAGCGACGCACGCATCGACGGATACGCACGGGCGCTCTTCGAGGTCGCCCGCGCCGAGGGCACGCTCGACGAGGTCGAAGACGAGCTCTTCCGTTTCGCCCGCAGCTACGAGTCGAGTGATGCGCTGCGCAACGCGCTCACCGACGAGCAGATCCCTGCGGGCAAGCGCCAGGCCATCGTCGAGGACCTCCTCGGCGGCAAGGCCACGGCCACCACCACGCAGCTCGTCAGTATGGTCGTCGGCTCCGGCCGCGGTCGTGACCTGCCCGCCATCATCGACAAGCTCGTCGCACGTGCATCGTCGGCGAAGCACCTCGAGCTCGCAGCGGTGCGCACCGCCGTGCCGCTCACCCAGGACCAGGAGACCCGCCTGGCCGCCGCGCTGGCGAACGCCACCGGCAAGCAGGTCAACCTCAAGGTCGTCGTCGATCCGTCGGTCCTCGGCGGCATCGTGGCAACCATCGGAGACACCGTCATCGACGGCAGCGTCCGCACCCGGATCGACCAGTTGAAGTCCCGGCTGTAAAGCACGGCACGAGAAGTACGGAGACGAACATGGCAGAACTCACGCTCAGCGCAGGCGACATCGCCGCAGCGCTCAAGAAGAACCTCGACGGCTTCGAGCCGTCGCTCGAAGCCCGCACGGTCGGCCGCGTCACGGAGGTCGGTGACGGCATCGCTCGTGTCAGCGGTCTGCCCGACTGCGCCGTGAATGAGCTGCTCGAGTTCGAGGACGGCACCGTTGGCCTTGCCCTCAACCTCGACGAGACCTCGATCGGCGCCGTCGTCCTCGGGGCGGCCGAGGCCATCGAGGAGGGCCAGTCGGTGAAGGCCACCGGCCGCATCCTCAGCGTGCCCGTCGGCGACGCGATGCTCGGCAGAGTGGTCAACGCACTCGGCCAGCCGATCGACGGCAAGGGCGACATCGTCGGCGGCATCCAGCGCCGCGTCGAGATCCAGGCCCCCGGCATCATGGGCCGCAAGCCCGTGCACGAGCCGCTCCAGACCGGCATCAAGTCGATCGACGCAATGACCCCGATCGGTCGTGGCCAGCGCCAGCTCATCATCGGTGACCGCAAGACCGGCAAGACCACCGTCGCCGTCGACGCCATCATCAACCAGCGTGGCCTCGGTGTGAAGTGCATCTACGTCGCCATCGGCCAGAAGGGCTCCACGGTCGCCCAGACCGTCGAGACCCTCCGCCAGTACGGCGCCCTCGAGTACACCGTCGTCGTGGCCGCCCCGGCCTCCGACCCGGCTCCGTTCAAGTACCTCGCCCCGTACGCCGGCTGCGCCATCGGCCAGCACTGGATGGAGAACGGTGAACACGCGCTCATCGTGTACGACGACCTCTCGAAGCAGGCCGAGGCGTACCGCCAGGTGTCGCTGCTGCTCCGCCGTCCCCCGGGCCGCGAGGCCTACCCCGGCGACGTCTTCTACCTCCACAGCCGTCTGCTCGAGCGTGCGGCCAAGCTGTCGGACGACCGTGGCGCCGGTTCGCTGACCGCCCTGCCGGTCATCGAGACCAAGGCCGGCGACGTCTCGGCGTACATCCCCACCAACGTGATCTCGATCACCGACGGCCAGGTGTACCTGCAGGACAACCTGTTCAAGTCCGGCGTCCGCCCGGCCGTCGACGTCGGCATCTCGGTGTCCCGCGTGGGTGGCGCAGCGCAGATCAAGGCGATGAAGAACGTGTCGGGCACCCTGAAGCTCGACCTGGCGCAGTTCCGCGAGCTCGAGGCCTTCGCCACGTTCGGCTCCGAGCTCGACGCCATCTCGAAGGCCCAACTCGAGCGCGGGTACCGCCTGGTCGAGCTGCTCAAGCAGCCGCTCAACAGCCCGATGCCGGTCGAGGAGCAGGTCGTCGTCGTGTTCGCCGGCACCAAGGGCTACCTCGACAGCCTGCCGGTCAACCAGGTCCGCCGTTTCGAGGCAGAGCTGCTCGAGCACATGCGCAGCACGCACGGTGCGCTGCTGGCCGGTATGCGTTCGAACCCCAAGGCCGACGTCCCGTCCGAGCTCGGCGAGCTCATCGCCTCGTTCAAGGCCGATTTCGTCACCTCGATGAGCAGCGGTGCCACCGCCGACCCCACGGCCACCGATGCCGAGGCGCTCGGCGAGGCCCACAGCTCGAAGACCCTGGCGACGGAGTAGTCATGGCCGGAGGTCAGGAGCGCATTCTTCGCGGACGCATCCGCAGCGTCCAGGCGACGAAGAAGATCACGCGCGCCATGGAACTGATCGCTGCGTCACGCATCGTGAAGGCACAGCAGCGCGTCGCCCAGGCGGTGCCCTACAGCGAGCAGATCACCGAGGTCGTCAAGGACCTCGCGGCTGCAGGCGGAGCCTCGCAGTCGCCGCTGCTCGCCGGGCGTGACGTCGTGCGCGCCACCGCCTACGTCGTCATCAGCGCCGACCGCGGTCTGTGCGGCGGTTACAACGCCGGCGTGCAGCGCGCCACAGAGGGCGAGATCAAGGCTGGTGTCCTCGACGGCACCGACTACTCGATCGTCGCGATCGGTCGCAAGGCCGAGGGCTACTTCAAGTTCCGTGGCTACAAGATCGCTGCGGCGTTCGGTGGCTTCAGCGACAACCCGACCTACGCCAACGCCAAGGAGATCGGCGAGTACGTCATGGATCTCTACGTCCGTGGCGAGGTCGATCGGGTCGAGCTCGTCTACACCCGGTTCATCTCGGCCGGCTCGCAGGAGGTGGTCCAGCGCCCGCTGGTGCCGCTCGACCGCCAGACCGTCGCCGGTGGTGACGGCAAGGGCATCGACGCCGCCGGCACTGCCGCCGACTTCGAGTTCGAGCCCGACCCGGGCACCATCCTCGACACGCTGCTGCCCCGCTACATCGAGGCCCGCGTCTATGCGGCCCTTCTGAACGCTGCCGCCAGCGAGCACGCATTCCGTCAGCGGGCGATGAAGAGCGCAACCGACAATGCCGAGGAACTCATCAAGAACCTCAGCCGCATCATGAACCGCGCCCGACAGGACAGCATCACGACCGAGATCATGGAGATCGTCAGCGGCGCCGAGGCGCTCGGCGGCGACTCCACGAAGGTCATCAACATCGACCTCGGCACGTTCAACGAATCCGTGCCGTACGTCTCTTCCACCCTCTGACCCGCTGAACTTCTGACGTCTGCCAGGAAGCAAAGGACACCCTCATGACCATCACCGAGACCGATCGCAAGGACGGACGAGTCGTCGGCATCGCCGGCCCCGTGATCGACGTCGAGTTCCCTCGTGGCTCCCTGCCCGAGCTGAACTCAGCCGTCGAGTTCACCGTCAGCATCGAGGGCCAGCCGGTCACGGTGCTCGCCGAGGTCGCCCAGCAGCTGGGTGACAGCCGCGTGCGTGCGGTGTGCCTGAAGCCCACCGACGGCCTCACCCGTGGCACGCCGGTGCGCAACCTCGGCCACGGCATCCAGGTGCCCGTCGGCAACCGCACCCTCGGCCACGTGTGGAACGTGTGGGGCGAAGTCCTCGACGGCAACAACGCCGACTTCGACGACATCGAGCGCTGGGAGATCCACCGTCCCGCTCCCGACTTCGCCGCCCTCGAGCCGTCGAAGCGCCTCTTCGAGACCGGCATCAAGGTCATCGACCTCCTCACGCCCTACGTGGCTGGTGGCAAGATCGGCCTCTTCGGTGGTGCGGGCGTCGGCAAGACCGTGCTCATCACCGAGATGATCCGCCGCGTGGCCCAGAACCACGGTGGTGTGTCGGTGTTCGCTGGTGTCGGCGAGCGCACTCGTGAGGGCACCGACCTCATGCTCGAGATGACCGAGTCGGGCGTGTTCGAAAAGGCCGCCCTCGTGTTCGGACAGATGGACGAGCCGCCGGGCGTGCGCCTGCGCGTCGCGCTGTCGGCTCTCACCATGGCCGAGTACTTCCGCGACGTCCAGAACCAGGACGTGCTGCTGTTCGTCGACAACATCTTCCGCTTCGTGCAGGCGGGCTCCGAGGTGTCGACCCTCCTCGGCCGCATGCCCTCGGCCGTGGGCTACCAGCCGACGCTCGCCGACGAGATGGGCCAGCTGCAGGAGCGCATCACCTCCACCCGCGGCCGGTCGATCACGTCGCTGCAGGCCGTGTACGTGCCCGCCGACGACTACACCGACCCGGCGCCGTTCACCACGTTCACCTTCCTCGATGCCACCACCGAGCTCAGCCGCCAGATCGCCTCGCTCGGCATCTACCCGGCGGTCGACCCGCTGGCGTCGACGTCCACCATCCTCCAGCCCGACGTCGTCGGCCAGCGTCACTACGACGTCGCCCGCCGCACGCAGGAGATCCTCCAGCGCTACAAGGAGCTGCAGGACATCATCGCGATCCTCGGTCTCGACGAGCTGTCCGAAGAGGACCGCCTCACCGTGTCACGTGCCCGCAAGGTGCAGCGCTTCCTCAGCCAGCCGTTCTACGTGGCCGAGGTCTTCACCGGTGTCAGCGGCGAGACCGTGCCGGTGGCCGAGACCGTCGAGAGCTTCGAGGCCATCGTCCGCGGTGACCTCGATGACGTGCCGGAGCAGGCGTTCCTGAACGTCGGTGGCGTCGAGCAGGTGTTGGACAAGGCCAAGGCGCTGCAGGAAGGCACCGCCTGATCATGGCCACCATGCAGGTCGAGGTCGTCTCGCCCGAGCGCGTGCTGTTCTCGGGCGCGGCCACGCAGGTCATCACGCGCACACTCGGTGGCGGCGAGATCGCCTTCCTGCCCGGCCATGCGCCGTTCCTCGGGGCGCTCGTCGAGAGCCACACCCGCGTGACGCTCGTCGACGGCACCACGGTCGACGTGGCCGTCCACGGGGGTTTCGTCCAGGTCAGCGGCACCACGGTGAGCATCCTGTCCGACGCCGCCGAGC
>JBEGOE010000065.1:0-17172 GCA_041182165.1 Actinomycetota bacterium | reverse complement strand
CGCCGTCCCTCGCGCAGGTCGTACTGCACTACCGGCCGGCCGAGCGCCATGTACTCGAGGATCTTGTTCATGGTGCTGATGTCGTTCAGCGGGTTCATCGGGTCGGGGTTGACGCAGATGTCGCACGACGTGATGCGCGCCTTCAGCTCGTCGTCGGGGACGCGGCCGGTGAACTCGACGATGTCGTCGATCTTCAACTCGCGGGCGAGGGCACGCATGTCCTCGAGGCTGGCGCCGCCGCCGATGAGCACGTAGCCGATGTCCTCGCGGCCGCGAGAGCGCAGCAGCGCTGCGGCGCGGAGGAGATGGTCGATCCCCTCCTGTGGCCCCATCACCCCGAGGTACCCGACCAGCGATGTGAAGCGAGGGTCGCGGGGCGTCGGTTCGACGGCCCGGCCGAAGTCGCTCATGCGTGGACCCGACCGGACGACGAAGACGTCCTCGGCCGACTTGCCGCCACGTTCGAGGGCGATCGCCCGGTACGACTCGTTCGTCGAGATCACCACGTGGGCCGTGGCGAACGTGAGTCGCTCCACCAGACGCAGCGCCCAGTAGAGGATGCCGCGGCGTCGGAACTTGCTCTCGAACAGCTCGGGGTTGACGTCGTGCTGGTCGAACACCACACGGGTGCCTCCCAGCACGCGGGCTGGCAGTGCGGTGAGGAACAGGAGGTCGGGCGGGTTGCAGATGTGAACGGCGTCGAAGCGGTGCCGACGCCAGACCCTCCAGGCGAGACGCACCTCGTGGTAGGTCGATTCGGCGTACTCGCGCAGGAAGCCCACGTACGACTCGTGGTCGGCGTCGAGGGGGTGGCGGTGCACCTGGATGCCGTCGATCTCGAACGAGCCGACCGGGAAGTTCGGGGTCGCCGGGCAGATGACGGTGACGTCGTAGCCGGCGGCCCGCAGCGTGGTGGCCTCCATCCAGACCCGCCGATCGAACGGCACCGGGAGGTTCTGGACGACGATCAGGATGTGGTGGGCCATGCCACGCCGATCGTGCGGCAGCGGGCCGTCGATGCTGCTGGGAGGCCGACGAGGTCGTACACGACGCTCGGCCGGGCAGCAGCCTCGACGACCGCCTGGAACTGGGCGGTCCGGTGCGACACGATGAAGACGTCGGCATCGGTGACGTCGTCGGGGTCGTGCAGCAGTCGTGACAGGTGGGGGAGGCGCTGCTCGACGTAGCTGAGGTTTGCGCCCATCAGCCGAGACGCGTGGACGGCGGGGTCGCAGATCCGGACGTCCATCCCCTTGCCGAGGAGCCGTTCGGCCACCTCGACCATCGGGCTGTCGCGCAGGTCGTCGGTGCCCGCCTTGAACGCCAGGCCCAGGATCGCGACGGTGCCCTGCTCGCCCGCCACCTGTGCCGTGAGCCGGTCGATCTGGGCCCGGTTCGACACGGCGAGACTCGAGACGAGCGGGAGGTCGAGGTCGGCGGCCCGCGCGGCGTGCTGCAGGGCGGCCACGTCCTTCGGGAGGCAGGAACCGCCATAGGCGAAGCCGGGTCGGAGGTACGCCGGCGAGATGTTCAGCACGCGGTCCTGGCACAGGAGGTGCATCACCTCGCGCCCGTCGAGGCCGAGGGTGCCTGCCAACGTGCCGACCTCGTTCGCGAAGGTGATCTTCAACGCGTGGAACGCGTTGGCGACGCACTTCATCATCTCGGCCACCTCGACCGTGGTGCTGTGGAACTCCGCGCCGGCGACGGAGAAGAGTTCGCGCGCCGCCTCGAGGCCCTCGATCGCCGACGAGCCGGCGACGACGTACGGCGGGTGGAGGAAGTCGTGCACCGCCGTGCCCTCGCGCAGGAACTCCGGGACGAAGGCGACGTGGATCCGGGGGTCGATCGCGTGGAGCCGCTCGACGCACCCGGCGACGGTGCCTGGCATCACGGTCGAGCGGATGACGACCACGTGCGCCTCCGACTTCCGGGCCGCAGCGGTCGCTACCTGGTCCATCACTGCATACAGGTGGCTGTAGTCGTGGGAGCCGTTGGAGCGGCTGGGCGTGCCGACGCACACGACCGTGGCGTCGGTGGCGGCGACGGCCTCCTCGGCCGAGGTCGTCGCAGTGATGAGGCCGTCGGCCTTCCCCCTCGCCAGGAGGACGTCGAGGTCGGTCTCGACGAACGGGGCATGGCCGTCGAGGAGCGCGGCGCACTTCTCGGGGTTGATGTCGACCCCGACGACGCGGTGCCCCGATGACGCCAGGCATCCCGCCGAGACCGTGCCGACGTATCCGAGTCCGAAGATGCTCACCCGCATGTGCAGTTCCTCACCGTCTGTCGCCTGCCGGACCCCCGATTACCCGGCAACGGCACCGATGAATCGCGAGGAGCGAAGGTTTCTGAGGGACGTCTCGGATTGGCGGGCTACGTCATGGCGTGGCGTCGAGCACGGTCCGCGCCCACACCTCGAGCGACACCAGTGGCCACAGCTGCTTCGCCCGGTCCGCCGCCCCGCTGAGGTGTTCGCCGACGAGCTCGTCGATGTACGTGGCGTCGAGCCACTGGCGGCAGTGGGACGAGCCCGACAGCAGCAGGTCCTCGACCTCGGGACGCAGCCGTCCGCGGAACCACTCGCCGACGGGAACCCGGAAGCCGATCTTCGGGCGGTCGATCAGGTCGGCGTCGATGTAGCGCCGGGCGAGCTCGCGCACCGGCCACTTGGGGGTGCGGCCATGGAGCTTGATCGCTGACGGCAGTGCCAGCGCGAACTCGACGACCCGGGCGTCGAGGAACGGAGGCCGCAGCTCGATCGACGACGCCATCGTCATCCGATCGCCGCGCTCGAGGCGGTTGTCCGACAGCCACGACCCGAGGTCGTTGCGGCTCATCGCCGCCACGGGGTCGTCGCCCGGCACCAGCGAGGGTGGTGTGGTGCGGGTGGGGCCCGGGCACAGGCGGGCGATCTCGCGCTCGCTGTACGGCGAGAACCACGACCGCAGGCGATCGTGCTGCCCGGCACCCTCGAACGCCCGCAGCGCCGACGAGACCCGGTCGTTCTTCGCGAAGGCCGTGGTGCGGACCAGTTCGAGCGGCCGCTGCCGCAGCCTCGCTGGCAGCTTCCCCACCATCTCGGCGGTCCCGGCGAACCGGTACTTCGGGTAACCGCCGAAGAGCTCGTCGCTGCCCTCGCCGGACAAGACCACCTTCACGTGCTGCGAGGCGAGCGCCGCCAACGAGGCGACGGCCACGTCGGACGCCTCGGAGATGGGGAACTCGCGGTAGCGGGTGAGACGCCAGAGGTCGTCGTGGAACTGTTCGGGATCGATCGGGATCTCGTGGTGGTCGGTGCCGTAGCGCTCGCTGACCCGGCGGGCGTACGCGCGCTCGTCGTGCGCCGTGCCCGGGAAGGTCGCTGCGAAGGTGGCGAGGCGTCCCGCCTTGGCGGCCTGTGCAGTGAGCGCCACGATGATGCTGCTGTCGACACCCCCGCTGAGGTAGGCGCCCACCGGAACGTCGGCGACCAGGGCGTCGTCGACGGCGTCGCGTAGGAGCTCGCCCAGCCGTTCGACCGCTGCCGCCGGGGTGATGGTGACGGGCGGGCGCGCCGTGCGGAGGCTCCAGTAGGTGCCGGACTCGGTCCGGCCGTCCGGCCACACTCGCAACCACGAGCCCGGCGCCAGCTTCGAGACACCGTCGATGAGGGTGTGGGGGGACGGCACCGCTCGTTGTACGAGGTAGTCGGGAAGGCTGGCGCGGTCGACGGCCGGCGGCCCGATGGCGGGCACGAGCGCTTTCGCCTCGCTCGCGAACGCGAACCGCTCGGTCGTGGAGGCATGGAAGAGCGGCAGGATGCCGAGCCGGTCGCGGGCGAGGAGCACCGAGCCGTCGCGGTGGTCGAGGAGCCCGAAGGCGAACTGCCCGCGCAGCTCGGACAGGGCGTCGACGCCGCGACCTGCAATGAGTTCGAGCAGGACCTCGGTGTCGCCGTGGGTCCGCCAGGCGATGTCCATCGAGTCGCGGAGTTGGCGGTAGTTGAGGATCTCGCCGTTGAAGACGATCGTGCAGCGACCGTCGGCGCTGGTCATCGGCTGGGGAGACCCGGCGAGGTCGATGATGGCCAACCGGCGGTGGCCGAGGCTCACCGGCCCCTCGACGGTGTGTCCCTCCCCATCGGGACCACGGTGCACGATGGTGTCGGTCATCGCACGCACGAGGCCGAGGTCTGCGCGGGGAGACGTGAACTCGACGACACCGACGATCCCGCACATCGCCGTCACGCTAGTCGTCGGCGGTGGGGCCCCATTCCCGGGTTGGCGAACCGGAGCGCGCACCGGTAGCGTCACCAAGTCAATTTGCGTCCGTGTGCGCCTTTCCATGTGAAGGGGACCACACGGCAACAAAAGAACTCGGTGCTCCGCCGGTCGTTTGACCAGCGGAGCACTTGCGTGAAGCGGCACCGTTCGCACTGCGAGCGGCGCCGACCCAGGTGCAACAGATGCCCGGCTCGTGCCGGGTCCGACGGAAAAGGCTGCCGACATGGCACTGAAAGCGATCGTGGGCGAGAAAGTCGCCATGAGCCAGGTGTGGGTGAACGACAGAGTCGTGCCCGTCACCGTGCTCCGCGTCGAGCCGGCGCGCATCGTGCAGGTGAAGACCACCGAGCGCGACGGATACACGGCACTGCAGGTCACCTATGGCCACAAGGATGCGAAGAAGCTGACCAAGCCCGAGGCGGGCCACTTCGCGAAGGCGGGCGTCGAGCCCGGCCGTCGCGTCGTCGAGCTGCGCCTCGACTCGGTCGACGGCTTCGAGGTCGGCCAGGAGATCACGGTCGACCAGCTCGCCACGGGCGAGAAGGTCGACGTCACGGCGGTCAGCCGGGGCAAGGGCTTCGCCGGCGGCATGAAGCGTCACAACTTCAAGGGCCAGGGCGCCAGCCACGGTAACCACAAGCACCACCGTGCGCCGGGCTCCATCGGCTCGTGCAGCTTCCCCGGTCGCGTGTTCAAGGGCCTCAAGATGGCCGGGCACATGGGCAACGAGCAGGTCACGACGCTGAACCTCGAGGTCGTCCAGGCCGATCCCGAGCGCAACCTGCTGCTCGTCCGTGGCTCGGTGCCGGGCCCGAACGGCGGCGTCGTCATCGTCCGCAACGCCGTCAAGGCGAAGGGAGCCCGCTGATCATGGCGTCCATCTCCATCAAGACCTCGGCCGGCAAGGCCGCCGGCGACCTCCAGCTCGCCGACGACGTCTTCGGCATCCAGCCGAACGTCCCCGTCCTCCACCAGGTCGTCACTGCACAGCTGGCCGCCCGTCGCGCCGGCACGCAGAGCACCAAGACCCGGTCCGAGGTCAGCGGCGGCGGCAAGAAGCCCTTCAAGCAGAAGGGCACCGGCAACGCTCGTCAGGGCTCGACCCGCGCCCCGCACTTCAGCGGTGGTGGCGTCGCCCTCGGCCCGAAGCCCCGCAAGTACGACCAGCGCACGCCCAAGAAGATGATCAACCTCGCGCTCCGTTCGGCCCTGTCCGATCGCCTCGCCGAGGGCAAGGTCATCGTCGTCGACCAATGGGGTTTCGACGCCCCGAAGACCAAGACCGCCAAGGCGGCGCTGGCTGCGCTCGGCATCGACGGCAAGGCGCTCATCGTCGTCGACCGCAACGACACGAACACGATCAAGAGCTTCCTGAACCTCCCCGAGGTCCAGCTCATCGAGCGTGCCGAGCTCAACGCCTACGACATCCTCTGCAACGAGTACATCGTCTTCAGCACGGCCACGCTGCCCACCGGCAAGCAGGCCGCAGCCGCCACCGAAACGGAGACCGCAGCGTCATGAAGGACCCGCGCGACATCATCCTCGCTCCGATCGTGTCCGAGAAGAGCTACGCCCTCATCGAGACCGGCGTGTACACGTTCAAGGTGCACCCCAGCGCCAGCAAGCCCGAGATCCACGACGCCGTCGAGGCGATCTGGGGCGTCAAGGTCGTCAAGGTGAACACCCTCAACCGTCCCGGCAAGAAGAAGCGTGCGCGCAAGTCGAACCGGATGGGATCCAAGCCCGACACCAAGCGGGCCATCGTCACCCTTGCAGCGGGCAATGAGATCCCGCTGTTCGAGAGCTGAGGTCGCAGGTCATGGCCATTCGTTCCCGTAAGCCCACCAGCCCCGGACGTCGCTTCCAGACGAGCTCCGATTTCTCGGAGATCACGAAGACGACGCCCGAGAAGACGCTGCTGGCACCCTTGCACAAGTCCGGTGGGCGCAACGTCTACGGGCGCAAGACCGCCCGCCACCGCGGTGGCGGCCACAAGCGCCAGTACCGCGTCATCGACTTCCGTCGTATCAAAGACGGTGTGACTGCCAAGGTCGCCGCCATCGAGTACGACCCGAACCGCACCTGCCGCATCGCGCTGCTCCACTACGCCGACGGTCAGAAGGCGTACATCCTCGCGCCGAAGGGCCTGGTCGTGGGCGCTCACGTCATGAGCGGTCAGGGCGCCGACATCAAGCCGGGCAACGCCATGCCGCTGCGCTTCATGCCGGTCGGCACCACCGTGCACAACGTCGAGCTGCGGCCCGGCCAGGGCGGCAAGATCGCCCGTTCGGCCGGCATGGCCGTCCAGCTGGTCGCCAAGGAGGGCGATTTCGCCACCCTGCGCCTGCCCTCCACCGAGATGCGTCGCGTGCAGATCGACTGCCGCGCCACCATCGGCGAGGTCGGCAACGCCGAGCACGACCTCATCATCATCGGCAAGGCCGGTCGCAACCGCTGGAAGGGCCGTCGCCCGCAGACCCGTGGCGTCGCCATGAACCCGGTCGACCACCCCCTGGGTGGTGGCGAGGGCCGCACGTCCGGCGGTCGTCCGCCCGTGTCGCCGTGGGGCAAGCCCGAGGGCCGCACCCGCAACAAGAAGAAGGCATCGCAGCAGCTCATCGTTCGTCGGCGTCGTACGTCGAAGGGCCGGAGGTAAGAACCCATGTCACGCAGCCTCAAGAAGGGCCCGTTCGTCGACGACCACCTCCTCAAGAAGGTGGACGCTCAGAACGCAGCCGGCGAGCGCAAGGTCATCAAGACCTGGAGCCGTCGCAGCACCATCATCCCCGACATGGTCGGGCACACCATTGCCGTCCACGACGGCCGCAAGCACGTGCCGGTGTACGTCACCGAGAGCATGGTCGGGCACAAGTTGGGCGAGTTCAGCCCCACTCGTACCTTCAAGTACCACGCCGGCCAGGAGAAGAACGCGAAGGGTCGCCGCTGATGACTGGTCCGAAGCTCAACGAGAAGTCGTTCGTGGCCGGCGAGCGCGTCGGCACGAAGGCCAGCGCCAAGTACATCCACGCCTCGGCGTCGAAGATGCGTGCCGTGCTCGACCTCATCCGCGGTCTGCCCGTGCGTGAGGCCGACGAGGTGCTCCAGTTCACCGACCGCGGTGCTGCCGTGGTCGTCCGCAAGGTGCTGGCCTCGGCCGTCGCCAACGCGATCCACAACGACGAGCAGGACGCCGACGAGCTGTTCGTCCTCGCCTGCTACGCCGACGAGGGCCCCACACTCAAGCGGTTCACCCCGCGTGCTCGCGGCCGCGCCGGACGCATCAAGAAGCGCACCAGCCATGTCACGGTCGTGGTCGCACGCCTCGACGACGCTCGCCTCGAGATCGTCCAGGCCCGCTTGGCCCGCCGCACTGCTGCCGGCCGCCGTCGTGGCGCCGCCGCAGGTGG
This sequence comes from Actinomycetota bacterium, assembly GCA_041182165.1. GTDB lineage: Bacteria > Actinomycetota > Acidimicrobiia > Acidimicrobiales > Ilumatobacteraceae > VFMC01. The sequence continues at coordinate 9,503 of JBEGOE010000065.1, read as the reverse complement.
CACCACCGCATCACGTCGCGATCGCGTCGAGCGCAGCCGCCAGCGGGCCGCCGGCCTGAAGTCGGGCGCAGTCGACCAGGCAGGCGACGAATCGACCGAGCAGATCGAGGAGATCGAGGTCACTGCGCTCGACGAGGCACAGGTCGCCGACGAGATCACCGCCGACGAGACCGAGACGATCGACGAGACCGAGACGATCGACGAGACCGAGACGACCGACGACGCCGCCGCCGATGAGGAGGGCACCAAGTAATGGGCCAGAAGATCAACCCGTACGGCTTCCGCCTCGGTGTCACCACCGAGTGGAAGAGCCGCTGGTTCTCCGAGCGGGAGTACAAGGAGTACCTCACCGAGGACTGGAAGATCCGTCGTGCGCTGATGCAGAAGCTCGAGACGGCTGCTGTCAGCCGCATCGAGATCGAGCGCACGCGCGACAAGGTCCGAATCGACATCCACACGGCTCGTCCCGGCATCGTCATCGGTCGCCGTGGCGCCCAGGCCGACGAGCTCCGTGCACTGCTCACCCAGATCACGGGCAACCCCAAGGTGCAGCTGAACATCGTCGAGATCAAGAGCCCCGAGCTCGACGCAGCGCTGATCGCCCAGGGCGTCGCCGACCAGCTGGTCAACCGCATCGCCTTCCGCCGTGCCATGAAGCGCGCCGTGCAGAACGCACAGCGCGCCGGTGCCCTCGGCATCCGCGTGCAGTGCTCGGGCCGCCTCGGCGGCGCCGAGATGAGCCGCACCGAGTGGTACCGCGAAGGTCGCGTCCCGCTGCACACGCTGCGCGCCGACATCGACTACGGCATGCGCGAGGCCCGTACCTCGAGCGGACGCGTCGGCGTGAAGGTCTGGATCTACAAGGGTGACATCGTCCCCTACAAGGCCCAGGGCGACGACAAGATCACCCGTGAGGCCGCCATGGCCGTCGGCGAGACGTCGGGTGCGGCAGCCGCCCCCCGCCGTGTCGTGTCGTCGGCCGGCCCCCGCCCGGCTGCAGAGCCCGAGGCCGAGGCAGCGCCGCTCGTCAAGGAAGCCGATCCCGAGCTCGAGAAGTTGCTCGACGAGGAAGAGGACATCGCCCGCCGGACCCACGAGGGTCACGAAGCGCCACATTTCCGTGGGGAGGACTGACCCATGTTGATGCCCCGCAAGGTCGCACATCGCAAGCACCACCGTGGCCGCACCACCGGCATGGCCAAGGGTGGCACGTCACTCGCGTTCGGCGAGTACGGCATCCAGGCCCTCGAGCCCGGCTGGCTCACCGCCCGCCAGATCGAGGCAGCCCGTATCGCCATGACCCGCGCCATCAAGCGTGGTGGCAAGGTCTGGATCAACATTTTCCCGGACAAGCCCGTCACGAAGAAGCCGGCCGAGACCCGCATGGGTTCGGGCAAGGGCAACCCGGAGTTCTGGGTGGCCGTCGTGAAGCCGGGCCGCGTGCTCTTCGAGCTGTCGTTCCCGAACGAAGAGGTTGCCAAGGCTGCCCTCGAGAAGGCGATCCAGAAGCTGCCCATCAAGGCACGCATCATCACGCGTGAGGAGATCTACTGATGGCACGTTCGAACGCAGAGCTGCGTGAGCTCGACCTCGCCGGCCTGGTCGACGAGCTCCGGGCGACGAAGCAGGAGGCGCTGAACCTGCGCTTCCGCAACGCCACGGGTCAGCTCGACAACAACGCCGAGATCCGTACGGTGCGCCGGCAGATCGCGCGCATCAACACCTACATCCGTCAGCGCGAGATCGCTGCCGCCGAGAGCGGGAACTGAGATGGCCGAAGAGACCACCACCACCGAGACTGCCGAGCAGCGCAGCGCACGCAAGGTCCGCGAGGGCCTCGTCGTGTCGAACAAGATGGACAAGACGCTCGTCGTCGCCGTCGTCGAGCGCGTCCGCCACCCCAAGTACGGCAAGTTCATGATGCGCACGAAGAAGCTCTACGTGCACGACGAGACCAACGACGCCAACATCGGCGACAAGGTCCGTGTCATGGAGACCCGCCCGCTCAGCAAGAGCAAGCGGTGGCGCCTCGTCGAGGTCATGGAGCGTGCCAAGTGACCGAGCGCAGCAAGCAGTTGGAGGCAGCACAGTGATTCAGCAGGAATCCAGACTCCGCGTCGCTGACAACAGCGGCGCCAAGGAAGTGCTCTGCATCAAGGTGCTCGGCGGCACGCGCCGTCGGTACGCCTCGATCGGTGACATCTTCGTCGCAGCCGTCAAGGACGCCATCCCCGGCGCCGCCGTCAAGAAGGGCGACGTCGTCAAGTGCGTCGTCGTCCGCGTCAAGAAGGAGAAGCGCCGTCCCGACGGCAGCTACATCCGCTTCGACGAGAACGCAGCCGTCATCATCAAAGACGACCTCACGCCGCGTGGCACGCGCATCTTCGGCCCAGTCGGCCGCGAGCTCCGCGACAAGAAGTTCATGCGCATCGTCTCGCTCGCACCGGAGGTGATCTGAGTGAAGCTCAAGAAGGGTGACACCGTCGTGGTGATCGCTGGCAAGGACAAGGGCAAGGAGGGTGAGGTCGTTCGCGTCTTCCCCACCGAGAACAAGGTGCTCGTCAACGGCGTCAACACGGCCAAGAAGCACCAGAAGCCCCGTGCTGCCAACCAGCAGGGCGGCATCATCGACCGCGACATGCCGGTGGACGCGAGCAACGTCATGCTCGTCCACCACGGCAAGCCGACGCGTGTCGGCTACCGCATCGACGGCGAGACCAAGGTTCGCATCGCCAAGTCCACCGGAGAGGTGATCGGATGAGCACCACCACGACCGTCCCGCGCCTCAAGCAGAAGTACACCGACGAGGTGAAGGCGGCGCTGCAGGAGCAGCTCGGCCTTCCCAACGTGATGCAGGTGCCGAAGCTCGAGAAGATCGTCATCAACATGGGTGTCGGCAAGGCCACCCAGCAGCCGTCGCTGCTCGAGGGTGCCGTGCGCGACCTGACTGCGATCTCGGGTCAGAAGCCGATCATCACCAAGGCCCGCGACTCCATCGCCAACTTCAAGTTGCGCGAAGGCCAGGCCATCGGTTGCAAGGTCACCCTCCGCGGCGACCGCATGTGGGAGTTCCTCGACCGCCTCATCTCGGTGGCCATCCCCCGCATGCGTGACTTCCGCGGCCTGCCGGCGCACAGCTGGGACGGCCGGGGCAACTACACGTTCGGCCTCGCCGAGCAGGTGGTCTTCCCGGAGATCGACTACGACAAGATCGATGCCCCTCGTGGCATGGATATCACGATCGTCACCACGGCAGCCACCAACGAGCAGGGCAAGGCCCTCCTCGATGCGTTCGGCTTCCCGTTCAAGCGCGGTGCCGACGCCGGCCCCGTGCCGAAGAAGCGTTCCAAGCGTGGCCCGGTGCGCGGCAAGGGTGCCGGCAAGCCCGTGGCGAAGAAGAAGAAGTAAGGGAAGGCATCGACATGGCCAAGAAGTCCCAGATCAACAAGGCGAACGCCACGCCGAAGTTCAAGGTGCGCGGCTACACCCGCTGCCGTCGTTGCGGGCGTGCCCGTTCCGTCTACCGCCAGTTCGGGCTGTGCCGCATCTGCCTGCGCGAAATGGCCCACGCCGGCGAGATCCCCGGCCTCACGAAGGCGAGTTGGTGAACCCCGATGTTGACTGATCCGATCGCAGACATGCTGACCCGTATCCGCAACGCGAACACCGCGATGCACGACGAGGTCCGCATGCCCTGCAGCAAGCAGAAGGTCGCTCTCGCGAAGGTCCTCGAGAAGGAGGGCTACATCGCCGGTTTCAGCGTGGCGCCGTCCACGAAGGGTCCGGGCGACGTCCTCACCATCGCGATGAAGTACTCCGCCGATCGTCACCGCACGATCTCCGGCCTTCGCCGCATCTCCACGCCGGGCCTTCGGGTCTACCGCAAGGGCGACGCCGTGCCGCGCGTCCTCGGCGGTCTCGGCGTGGCCGTCCTGTCCACCAGCCAGGGGCTCATGACCGACCGCGATGCGCGCAAGCGCAACGTGGGCGGCGAAGTCCTCTGCTACGTGTGGTGATCGAGGTTCCACGACATGTCACGCATCGGTAAGGCCCCCATCACCGTTCCCGGCGGTGTCGACGTCAGCATTGCTGGCCCCGACGTCACCGTGAAGGGTCCGAAGGGCACCCTCAGCCGCACCCTGCCGGGTGCGATCACCGTCCGTCACGATGACGGCCGCCTCATGGTCGAGCGTCCGAACGACGAGCGCCAGAACCGGTCGCTCCACGGGCTCAGCCGCACGTTGGTCAGCAACATGGTGGTCGGTGTCACCGACGGGTTCACCAAGGAGCTCGAGATCATCGGCGTCGGTTACCGCGCCGAGGCCACGAGCCCGACGAGCCTGCGCCTCGCACTCGGCTTCAGCCACCCGGTGGTCATGACGGCTCCCGAAGGCATCACGTTCGAGTGCCCGTCGCAGACGCGAGTCGTCGTGCGCGGCATCGACAAGGAGATCGTCGGCCAGGTGGCCGCGAACATCCGTTCCATTCGCAAGCCCGAGCCGTACAAGGGCAAGGGCGTTCGCTACCTCGGTGAGAAGGTCGTCCGCAAGGCCGGCAAGACCGGGAAGAAGTGAGGACTGAGCCATGAGCAAGGTTGCACAGAAGCGTCGCGAGGGCAGGCTCGTCCGCCACGCGCGTGTCCGCAAGAAGATCCACGGCACCGCCGAGCGCCCGCGCCTGGCCGTGTACCGGTCGAACAAGCACCTGGTGCTGCAGGTCATCGACGACGACCTCGGCGTCACCATCGTGTCGGCCTCCACCAAGGAAGCAACCCAGCGTGCCGAGGGCACCGGTGCCACGGTCGACGCGGCAACGCGTCTCGGCCAGCTGGTCGCCGAGCGTGCCAAGTCGGCAGGCATCGAGAAGGTCGTGTTCGATCGCGGTGGGTTCGCCTACCACGGTCGCATCGCTGCGGTCGCCACCGCAGCCCGTGCAGCAGGTTTGGAGTTCTGATGGCCGGTCCCAGCAACTACGGCAACCGCGACAACCGCGGTGGCAACGAGCCCGCGCCGGACCCCAGTGGCCTGCGCGAGTCGCGCGTCATCACCATCAACCGCGTGGCCAAGGTCGTCAAGGGCGGCCGCCGCTTCTCGTTCACCGCGCTCGTCGTGGTGGGTGACGGCAACGGTCGCGTCGGCCTCGGGTACGGCAAGGCCAAGGAGGTGCCGCTGGCGATCCAGAAGGGCACCGAAGAGGCCAAGCGGAACCTGTTCGACGTCCCGCTCGCCGGGAGCACCATCACGCACCCGATCATCGGCGTGAACTCCGCCGGCCGCGTGCTGATGAAGCCCGCGGCCGCCGGTACCGGTGTCATCGCCGGTGGCGCTGCCCGCGTCATCCTCGAAGAGGCCGGCGTGCACGACGTGCTCTGCAAGTCGCTCGGCTCGTCGAACACGATCAACGTCGCCCGCGCCACCATCAACGGCCTCAAGTCGCTGCAGCGCCCCGACGTGGTGGCCGCTCGCCGTGGCCTTGCGGCCGAGGAGTTCGTCCCCAAGGGCGTTCTCAACTCGTACAACGAGCGCCAGAAGCAGCGCGCAGCAGGGGAGTCACACTGATGCCCGGTCGCAAGCCCAACACCTACGAAGGCGAAAAGACCATCACGGTCCGGCAGACCCGCTCTGCCATCGCGAACAAGCCCAAGGCTGTCGGCACGCTCCGTGCCCTCGGCCTCGGCCGGATCGGCAACACCAACACGTTGCCCGACCGTCCCGAGATCCGCGGCATGATCGCCCGGGTCCCGCACCTCATCGAAGTGACGGAGAACTAAATGCGCGTCGACGAACTCTCCCCCGCACCGGGGTCGAACAAGGCCAAGAAGCGCGTCGGCCGAGGCATCGGCGGCAAGGGCGGCAAGACCGCCGGCGCCGGCACCAAGGGTCAGCACTCGCGTGGTCGTGGCAAGGTCGCACGCGGCTTCGAGGGCGGCCAGATGCCGCTCAAGCAGCGCGTCCCCAAGCTCAAGGGCTTCAACAACCCGTTCCGCGTCGAGTACTCGCCGGTCAACCTCGACCAGGTCGCCTCGATCGGTGTCGGCTCGGTTGATCCCGACGTCCTCGTCGGCGCCGGGTTCGTCCGCAAGGACACCTTCGTGAAGATCCTCGGCCGTGGTGAGCTCACGGCGAAGATCGACGTGACGGCCCACGCCGTCTCGAAGTCGGCCCAGGCCGCCATCGAGGCTGCCGGCGGCTCGGTCACGCTGCTGCCGCTGCCGTTCAAGCAGGGTCGCCCGCCGGTCAAGGGCAACCAGTTCACCAACCGTTGATCACCCTGTTGCCGCTGTGCGGCGCCGGGGACCTACGATCCCCAACCAGTCGTCGTCGAGCCGAAGTCCAAGGAGCCCCGTTGTGCTGTCGAACCTGAAGAACATCTTCAAGGTGGCCGATCTCCGCAACAAGCTCCTGTTCACGCTCGCGATGGTGGCGGTCTACCGCTTCGGTGTGGCCATCCGTGTGCCGGGCATCGACAACGATGCGGTGAAGCAGTTCCAAGAAGCCGTCGAGTCCCAGGGGACGCTCGGCTTCCTGAACCTGTTCTCCGGCGGCGCCTTCGGCAGCTTCAGCATCTTTGCGCTCGGCATCATGCCGTACATCACGGCCAGCATCATCATGCAGGTCCTCGGTGTCGTCATCCCGAAGCTCGAGAAGCTGCAGCAGGAAGGTGCGGTCGGTCAGCGCAAGATCACGCAGTACACGCGTTACCTGGCCATCGCCATTGCGTTGCTGCAGGCCACCGGCCTGACGTTCATCTTCGGTGAGGGCCGTGGCAGTGCCTTCTTCGGTGCCGCGCAGAGCACGCCGAACGTGCGCCTGCTCCCCGATGGCATGTGGCCTCGCGGCATCCTCGTCATCATGACCCTGGTGGCGGGCACGGCGGTCCTGATGTGGCTCGGCGAGCTCATCAGCCAGCGCGGCATCGGCAACGGCATGTCCATGATCATCTTCGCCTCGATCGTGAGCGGCCTGCCCTACAGCTACTACTCCATCCTGCAGAGCAAGAAGTGGTTCATCTTCGTGGTGCTCTGTGCGCTCACCGTCGGCATCATCATCGCTGTGGTCCGGGTCGAGCTCGGTCAGCGGCGCATCCCCGTGCAATTCGCGAAGCGCGTGGTGGGCCGACGCATGTACGGCGGTCAGAACACCTACATCCCGCTCAAGGTCAACCAGAGCGGCGTCGTGCCGATCATCTTCGCCAGCTCGGTGCTGCTGCTGCCGGTCCTGCTCAGCAACATGCTCGGCAGCGGTGAGGGCTGGCGCGGTGACATCGTCACCTTCGTCGACCAGTACCTCGTCAACAGCCAGAACATCGTCTACATCGTGTTGTTCTCGCTGCTCATCGTCGCGTTCGCCTACTTCTACAACTCGATCGCCTTCGATCCGATCCGGCAGGCCGACCAGCTGCGTCGCCAGGGCGGCTTCATCCCCGGTATCCGTCCCGGACCGCAGACCGAGCGGTACCTGGGCAAGGCCGTGAACCGGATCACCCTGCCGGGCGCCGTGTTCGTCGCCGTCATCGCGATCCTGCCGTACCTGCTGCTGTGGGCCGGTGACGTGCAGAGCTTCCCGTTCGCGGGCACCACGGTGCTCATCGCCGTCGGTGTGGCGCTGGAGCTCATGCGCCAGATCGACAGCCAGCTGATGCTGCGCAACTACGAGGGATTCCTGAAGTGATCGGTGCCCGGCACGTCGGGCGAGGGACATCGAGCAGAGCATGATCCCAGGGGCTCGACTCATCATCCTCGGGCGCCAAGGTGCAGGCAAGGGAACGCAGTGCGTGCGTCTGTCGCGTCATTTCGTCGTTCCGCACATCTCCACCGGCGACATGCTCCGGTCGGCAGTGCGAGAGGGCACACCACTCGGGGTCATGGCCAAGGAGGTCATGGACGCCGGTGGGCTGGTCGGCGACGACATCATGGTCGGCCTCGTCGAGGAGCGCCTCAGCCGCGACGACGCCCGCACTCGCGGCTACATCCTCGACGGCTTCCCCCGTACGGTCGGTCAGGCCCGCGAGCTCGACCGGATCACCGAGGACAAGCCGCTCGACGTGGTGCTCGATCTCGACGTGCCGCGCAAGCTGGTGCTCGACCGCATCTCGTCGAGGCGGGTGTGCCGTGACTGCGGCACCAATTACGTGGCCGCCGGCCCCGACCGTGCGCCCACCATCTGCGACGTCTGCGGTGGCGACGTGATGCAGCGCGACGACGACACCACCGATGCGATCAACCGCCGTCTCGACCTCTACGAGGAGCAGACGGCGCCGCTCATCGAGTACTACCGGCGGACCGGCAAGCTCGTGGTCATCGATGGCGTCGGTACTCCCGACAGCGTGTTCGCGTTGCTCACGGCCGCCGTCGACGCCGCTCGCCGGAACTGACATGCGCAAGCTTCCACAGCGGCGCGAGCAGGACCTCGCCGCCATGCGGCGCGCCGGCCGCGTGGTCGCGCAGATGCACCAGGCGATCCGCGAGGTGGCCGCACCAGGTGTCACCACCGGGCATCTCGACGAGGTCGCTCGCGAGGTGCTGGCGCGCAACGGCGCCACGAGCAACTTCCTCGGATACCACGGCTTCCCCGCCACGATCTGCGCGTCGGTGAACGATGAGGTCATCCATGGGATTCCCGGCCCGCGGGCCCTGGTCGACGGCGACCTGCTGAGCATCGACTGCGGCGCGATCGTCGATGGGTGGCACGGCGACGCTGCCTTCACCATGGCCATCGGCGAGGTGAGCGAACCGACGGCTGCGCTCATCGCCACCGCCCAGCGCGCGCTGGCTGCCGGCATCGCGGCGATGCAGGTCGGCCGCCATGTCGGTGACATCGGGGTGGCGATCCATGCGGCGGTGTCGGCGGCAGGGTACGGCTCGCCGCGCGACTACTGCGGTCACGGCATCGGCCGTGCGATGCACGAGGAACCGGACGTGCCGAACCGAGGACGCCGTGGTCGTGGTCCGCTGCTCACTGCGGGGTCGGTGCTGGCGATCGCGCCGATGCTCATCGGCGGTGGCCACGACGACGTGCGCGAGCTCGACGACGGGTGGACCGTGGTCACCGCCGACGGGTCGCTCGCCGCCCACGTCGAGCACACCGTGCTCATCACGGATTCCGGGCCGGAGATCCTCACCCGCCTCTGATCATGACGGGCAGGGCGCTGAAGTCGCCGGGATCCGACTCGAGGCCGACGCCGGCCTGCACGAGCAACACCACGACCTCGCCGGGCATGGCGCCGGACAGGTCGAGCGTGGTCGAGTACGGCAGGGGCGTCCCGAGGTTCCCGGCCATCACCACCTGCTGGTCGAACTCTCGCGCCGGGTCGCCGGCGGAGAACGCCCGCACCACCAGTGTCGCCTCGAACCCGGTGCCGCTGCCCTCGACCGTCAGCGGTCCCCTCGGCACGGTGTCACCGGTGGCCGGGACCGTGATCGACGCGAGGTCACTGCCCGCTCCGATGACGAACCACCCATCGGCCGGGCCGAGCTGTCGCAGGAAGAGCAGACCGCGCGGGCT
>JBEGOE010000064.1:0-3861 GCA_041182165.1 Actinomycetota bacterium | reverse complement strand
CGCCCGGCCTCACCGGGCCGGCGGCCGCCATGTACGAGGGCTTCCGTGCGCCGTTCGCCGGCATGCCCGACGCCGCACACAACGGCCTGCGCCGCTTCCCCCGCTCGCTCCCCCTCGGCGCCGACGCCGGCGACGATGACAACGGCGGCAACGGCGCCATCCAGACGAACCACCACCGCACGCTGCTCGCCTGGCCGAAGCCCGTTCACTTCGTGTGGGGGTCGGACGACGACATCTTCACCGAGGCGTGGGGACGCGAGTGGGCCGACCGGATGCACGCGACGTTCGACCCCGTCGCCGGGGCCGGCCACTTCCTGCAGAACACCCACGGCCCGGAGATCGCCGAGATCATGATCCGGCGGATCGCTGCGGAGCAGGGCACCGGCTGAGCATCGATCGTGCCGGGCGACCGGGCGGTACCGCATGGTCGCCTCTCGCTACCGCAACGACCGCAACGTCGTCCGTTCGCCCCGCCATACTCCCGGGCATGCCGGTCACGGGGAATGACGCCTTCACACTGCTGGAAGCCATCGGCACCATCGCCTTCGCCCTCTCCGGTGGCGCCGTGGCGGTCCGGGCCGGGATGGACTGGCTGGGCGTGGTCGTGCTCGCCGTCGTGACCGCTGTCGGCGGCGGCACCCTCCGCGACGTGCTGCTCGGGCGGTTCCCCATCCGGTGGGTCGAGCACCCGTGGCCGATAGCCCTGGCATGCGCGTGCGCCGTGATCGTCATCCTCGTGGGGCACCGAGTTCCCCACATCGCCCTCGACTCGCAGCGGGCGTCGTTGGTGGCCGACGCGCTCGGTCTGGCTGCGTTCACGGTCAGCGGCACGCTCGTGTCACTCGATGCAGGCGTCTCGCCGTGGTTGGCCGTGGTCCTGGGTGTCATCACCGGAGCGGGCGGCGGGGTCCTCCGTGATGTGTTGGCGAGCCGTCGCCCCTTGGTCCTCGTCGGGCAGATCTACGCCCTCGCAGCGCTGGCCGGAGCAGCCGTCGTCGCCGTGTTGGCCGACGTGGCCGCAGCACCGGCGCTCACCAGATGGATCGGGGTCGGCGTGGTGTTCGCCCTTCGGCTGGCAGCGATCCAATGGCGTTGGCAACTCCCCCGGTTCGTGGCCACCCCCGAGTGAGCCGGGTGGCGCTGCCGGGACCCCGGGCTGCCGGGACCCCGGGATGCGGGGACTCCGGCCACGGGGGCGGCGGATTCGCGGATCGTTGCCCAAATATTCCGACCATGACACCGGACCCCTGTTTCGCGAGTGTGAGCGCGGTAACTTCTCATTGTGAACAGTGTTGACAACGTTGCGCTCCTCCGCTTGCGCCGCGAAGGCCAGCGACTCACTGCCGGCCGCCAGGCCTTGCTCGAGACGCTCGCCGAGTCCGGACGGCCGATGACCATCCCCATGATCCTGCAGGTCCGGCCGTCGCTGGCACAGAGTTCGGTCTACAGGAACCTCTCGGTCCTGCAGAGTGCCGGCCTGGTGACGCGCATCGCGCTGGGCGACGATCACGCACACTTCGAACTGAGCGAAGAACTGACAGGGGAACATCACCACCACACCGTCTGCACCGAGTGCGGTGCCGTCACGCCGGTGGCCCTCACGGACGCAGTCGAGGCCAAGCTGGTGAAGTCGCTCACCGCCGCCACCGAGCCGGCTCGGTTCCGCGTCACAGGACACCGGTTGGACGTCCTCGGCGTGTGCGCTGCCTGCGCCTCTGCCTGAAGGTCGGCCACCGTTCTGGCGGCACCGCTACAGTGCCGCGCCGATGCCTGGCCGACAGGGCGTTCGACATCGTGAGGAGTTCGTCGTGGCCGCTGCCGCTTCCAACCGCACCTCGACTCCTCGATCATGGATCGGCAGGCGCCGACCCCGACCGGCCAGGCACTCACCCGCTCGATCATCGACTCGTCGACGAGGCCTTCAGCGTCAGCGTCGTCCGCGGTGCTCGACGCCTTCGTGCCGGCCACCGACCGGGCTCAGGCCCGCAGGGAGCAGACCGGCCGCCGAACCCGGTGACCGTGCGGACGCGCCGATCCGTGGGCCTGGACGACCTCGAGGTCGGCGGGCGGCTCGGCTCTCGTCATCCGCAGGTTGTGCATGTTGTCGAAGCCGATGCCGTGCAGATACACGGTCGCCCGCACCTCGAGCACGGCCCCTCCCTTCCGCAAGCGCTGGGGGCCGGTGAGGTTCCAGCCGTGCTCACCGGAGCGGGCCAACAGCCACACGAGCGAGGCATCGGTGTCGAGCCCCGCGACGATCCACTGACGGGTGAGCAGACCGAGCGGGTCGATGAACTCGCCGAGGTCCTTGGACATTCCGGGTGGCGACCCGAGCCGAGGGATCTCGTTCGGGACACGGCCATCCGATCGCATCATCGACCACGTCCGCTTGACGAAGCCCCGCACTGCTCATCCCACCACACGCTCATGTCGCGCTCCGATCATCTCCGCCTCGAGCCGACCCCCCGGGTATTCAGCCGACACACCGACCGATCGTGCTCCTGAGGTCCGTTTCAGAACACTTCCATCCCAGGATGAACGAAAGACGAAGTATTTCTCAAGAAACCATCTGGCCTCATCGGCATACGTGATCAGAGCAGCACACCCCATCGTTGAAGGGCTGTCAGACGATGGCGCCGACCGGCTCGGCCTTCTCGCGTCACGACCTCGACAGCCCAGCCAGTCGGCGACCCGAACGTGCGGTGGCGCTCGTCGCAGCGGAAGCAGGACCGCTGCAGCTCGACTGCATGAGCGGTGCTGCATGAGCGGTGCTGCATGAGCGGTGCTGCATGGGCGATGCTGTGGTGATGAGCACCTCGGAGACCTCAGCGAGTCGGCGGATCAACAGGCTGGTCGGCGTCTACGACGCCGATGGCACGCTGCGGGGCGAGGTCGCGTACTGGATCGGTGCACGGCTCGGACGACGGCACTGCTCATTGTGCGAGATCACGCACGGCTCGGTCCGCCAGCGGCCGGAGTGGAAGGTGTGCCGTGCCGGCCTGCCGGTGCCGTTCGAGACGTTCCATCGCGACGACCAGCCCGACGCGGTCCGCAGCGCAGCGAAGGGCGACGCGCCCGTGGTGGTCGCCGAGACCGACGACGGTCACGAGCTCCTGCTCTCCTCCGCCGACATCGAGGCCTGCGCCTCGCCCGGATCGGACGGCTCGATCGATCGGCTGATCACAGCGCTCGAGCAGGCCGCCGCCCGGGCAGGTCTCGGCTGGGCAGCCGACTGACCTTCCGGACCGGCTTCGCGTCGAGCTACGGGGCGGCGGTGATGATCGCGGTGCCGGTGACCATCAGCTCGCTGTCCACCGGGTCGTCACGTCGCAGCCACACGCGGCAGGTCGACACGCCGTCGACCGTCTCGAGGACCTCGCCGCCGGCGGCCCCGCGGTGGCCCGCGAACACCGGCCGGGTGAAGGCCACCGTCAACCGACGGACGCAACCGGCGCCGGCGTGGGCGTGCAGTGCGTTGACCACGTAGCTGAGGTTCAGCGGGCCCTGGTTGATGACGCGGCCGCCGAGGCCCATCGCCGTCGTGGCCTCACGGTCCCAGTGCACCTGGTAGGGGTCGCGCAGCAGTGCCGCCATGGTCTTCATCTTCTGCGCATCGACCGACTCGACGACGAACGGCGCGATCGGGGTGCCGGTGACGACGCCGTCGTCGATCACCTTCGGCAGCCGGACGGGCGTCGCCGGGGCGCCGAGCGACGGGCGGCGGAACCGCCACGAGTTCGTCACCCGTGCCACCACGTGGCCGTCGTCGATGTCGCACAGCTCGATGCGGAACGACATCGCGTCGTACGGAGCGCCGGTCTCGTCCTCGAGGCGCTCCCACCGGACGATCGAGCCCCGCAC
>JBEGOE010000063.1:0-3310 GCA_041182165.1 Actinomycetota bacterium | reverse complement strand
TCAGTCGGGGGCCTCGGCCGCCTGCCGCCGCGGCGGGCGCGGCACGAACGGCGACGTGCGGGCCCCGTAGTCCTCGTAGCCCTGCCGCCGCTACACGAGCGACTTCTCGAGCAGCGTCACGCCCGACACGCGCCGCAGCAGCAGCGTCATGAGCGCGGCGCCGATGAGGCCCCACGCACCCGTGCCGGTCTCGGCGGCAACCAGGGCGATGCCCCACCATACGCACGCGTCACCGAAGTAGTTGGGGTGCCGGGTGTAGCGCCACAGCCCGCGGTCCATCACGATGCCGGCGTTGGCAGGGTCGGCCTTGAAGCGGGCGAGTTGCGCGTCGCCGACCACCTCGAAGAACAGCCCGACCAACCACACGGACACGCCGACCACCGCCAACGGCCCGACGTCGGGTGTCGGGTCGGCCTGACCGAGCTGCACGGGCAGCGACACGATCCACATCATGAGACCCTGGAATGCGAAGACGGTCCCCAGGCTCACCAACGCGAACCGCGAGCCCCACCGCTTGCGCATCGCCCGGTACCGGTAGTCCTCGGGTGTGCCGTGGTTGCGCCAGCTCAGGTAGCCGGCGAGCCGGAGCCCCCACACCGTCGTCATGAGCACGAGCAGAGCGCCGCGGGTGTCGTCGCCGCCGTCGACGGTGAGGAAGACGGTCCAGGCAACGACGACGAAGCCGAGGCCCCAGACGATGTCGACGATGGACGCGTTGCGCACCACCAGGCTGATGATCCAGGTGACGAGCATGAGGGCGACGATGGCGATCGCTGCAGCGGTGAGGGCGGTGGCGGTGGGCGACATGGTTCAGCTCCGGTCGGGGGACGATGAGTTCGTGAGCAGTCGGTCGACCTCGTGGTCGGCGCGAAGCCATAGCTGGTCGAGCCATGGCGCGAGGTCGGGGCCCGCTGGCACGTCAGCGCGATCGATCCGGACCGCCTCGAAGTGTGCCTCGGGTGCGGCGCGCCCGAGGGCGCGGATGATGCCACCGAAGGTGTCGAGTCCGTCGAACCCGCTGTGCCATGCGAGGATCACGTCAGCGGTCGGGCAGCCCTCGATGAGGGCGATCGCTCCGGCGGGTCGAGGTGGCAGCAGGTGCCGAAGGGGAGCGAGCGTTGCCGCCCTGGCCGGGTCGCGCTCGGCGATCCTGTCGAGTGCCCGCGTCCGCTTGGCGGCCGTGGCGCGGGTGCCCTCGGGGACGATGACGGCGACGTCGCGTTCACCCATGCCGGCGGCCAGCTCGCGGAGCGCGACGAGCTCGACGGACGAATCCGGTGCGTCGCGGTCGACGAAGTGGTTCGGCACCCGGCCTCCGACGACGTCGAGGCAGGGGTCGAGCAGGAGTTCGCGCTTCAGCACGTAGCGGGGGCGCTGGCCGGCGCGGGATGTGATGATCCACGCGCTGAGCAACGAGTCGGCGAGGCTCGCGTGACGGCACAGGACGACGGCGGGGCCGGGCACCATCGCCTCGGCGCCGTGCACGGCGAAGCGCAAGCTCGTCGTGGCCTGCAGCACCCGCATCAGGTTGGCAGCCCACCACCGCTGCAACCGGTAATGGGCGGCGGTGTCGGTGCGGCGGCCGGTGAGCCACAGCGCTCCGGCGGCGGCGACGCCGACGGTCTCGAGCCAGGTCCAGCCCAGGGCGAACAGCAGCAGGCGGGTGATGGGCAGGCGGAGCCGGAGCCGGACGACGTCGACCAATGCCGTCAGGGGGAGCCAGAGCGGCAGCGCGCACGTGAGCACGAGCGCCAGGGCCACGACAGCCGGGATGCTCTTGATGCGTCGCTGCACCGTGCCCACATCGGGAACCATACGACGTCCGGTTGGGTGAACCGGGTCCGAACCGTTGGGTGTCGAACCGACGGGTGATGGCATTGTCTACCGACCAGTAGGTAGTCTGACCTCATGCAGGACCTCGAGCTGTTGCACGAACTCACGCCGGTCGCAGAGCGACTGACGGAACGGCACTACGAGACGTGCAAGCCCTGGTACCCGCACGAGTACGTGCCGTGGAGCATGGGCCGCGACTTCGAGCCGGGTGTCGACTGGGACCCGGCCGAGGTGCCGCTGTCCGATTCGGTGCGCAGCGCGCTGTTCGTGAACCTGCTCACCGAGGACAACCTCCCGTACTACTTCCAGACCATCGACCGCATGTTCGGCCGCGAGGGCGTGTGGCGCGAGTGGTCGCACCGCTGGACCGCCGAGGAGGCGCGCCACTCGATCGTGATGCGTGACTTCCTCACCGTCACCCGTGCGATCGACCCGCGTGCGCTCGAGGACGGGCGGATGTCGCAGATGTCCGGTGGCCAGGTGCCCGACCCGACCTCGCCCGTCGACGGCTTCGTCTACGTCGCGCTGCAAGAGCTCGCCACCCGCATCGCGCACCGCAACACCGGCCGCGCCCTGCACGAGCAGTTCGGCGACCATCCGGTCGGCAAATACGGCTACGACCTCCTCGGCCGCGTTGCCGCCGATGAGAACTTCCACTTCCTCTTCTACCGCGACCTCACCTCGGCGGCGCTCGAGCTCGACCCGTCGACCGTGTTGCCGGCCATCGAGCGCCAGGTTCGTGAGTTCGAGATGCCGGGCACTGGCATCCCCGGCTTCAAGCAGCACGCCGACGCCATCGCGAAGGCGGGTCTCTACAACCTGCTCCAGCACCACGATCAGATCCTTGAGCCGGTGGTCATGAAATGGTGGAAGATCGAGTCGCTGCAGGGCCTCACCTCCGAGGCCGAGGTCGCCCGCGACGCGCTCGTGCGTCAGATCCATCGCATCGGCAAGGCGGCCCGCCGGCTCGCTGAGCGTGCCCGCGAGGCGACCGAGAAGGCGAGCGAGCGGGCCAAGGCCGGTATCGCCGAGCGCCGCCCCGGCTGAAACTGCCGGTCGGGTCGGGGCGGTCAGTCGCCGGTGGCGCCGTCGATCGACTCGCGCAGGTAGTCGGCGTGGCCGCAGTGCCGTGCGTACTCCTCGATCATGTGGATCATGATCCAGCGCAGCGACACCTCGCCGCGGTGACCGTCGCGGATGGCGCCGAGCGCGTCGAGGTCGGTGGAGCGAGCGATGATCGCCTGTGCGTGGGCAACCTCGCCGTGCCACTGCGCGAGCGCCTCGGCGAGCGTGTCGTCCGGGTCGGGGTGCCAGTCCTGGTCGGGGTCGTCGGCGGTCTCGTGGATCGACTCGATCTGCTCGCCGGCGAAGAAGATGCGGAACCACCAGCGCTCGACGTCGGCCATGTGGCGCATGAGGCCGAGCAGGTGGATCGTGCTGGGCAGGACCGTTGTGCGTGCCGCGGTCTCGTCGACGC
>JBEGOE010000062.1:0-3741 GCA_041182165.1 Actinomycetota bacterium | reverse complement strand
GGACCTCGGTGTCGACCAGTTCAGCATCTACCTCCAGCACGACGACAAGGACCACACGCTCGCCGCCTACGGCGAGAAGGTGATGCCGGCCATCGCCGACCACGTGAGGGCCAAGGCGTGACCCCGCCGCCAGCCCTCGAACTGAGCGACATCGCGAAGTCCTTCCCCGGGGCCAAGGCCCTGAAGGGGGTCTCGTTGGTGTTGCAACCGGGCGAGGTTCATGCGCTGGTCGGCGAGAACGGTGCCGGCAAGTCCACCCTCATCAAGATCGCGAGCGGTGCCCTGCAACCCGACACCGGCTCCGTCACGGTGTGCGGCCAGGGGATGGCGTCGTCGAGCCGCCGCGAGTTCCAGGCCCACGGCGTCCGTGTGATCTACCAGGAGCGCCAGATCGCTCGCGACCTCACGGTCGGCGAGAACGTGCTCCTTGACCGGCTGCCCGGCAGGGGCATCGTCTCGTGGCGGGCCACGATGGCCGAGGCGGGTGCGCGCATGGAGGCACTGGGGCTCGACATCGACCCACGGTCGAGTGTTCGCGGGCTGTCGGTGGCCCAGTGGCAGCTCATCGAGATCGCCCGCGCTGTCGACTACGGCGCCAAGGTCGTCATCATGGACGAGCCCACCGCTTCGCTCAGCCGCCTCGAGGTCGAGCGGCTGTTCACGGTGGTGCAGACGCTCCGTCAGCGTGGGGTCGGGGTGCTGTACATCTCGCACCACCTCGACGAGATCTTCGAGATCGCCGACACCGTCACCGTGCTTCGCGACGGCGAGCAGGTGTTCAATGGAGCGGTTGCCGGGCTCACCCCCGATCGCCTCGTCGAGGAGATGTTCGGTCAGGTCACCCACACCATCGAGCGGACGGCATCGGGCCGGCGGGTGGGCGAACCGGCGATCACCCTCGACGACGTCAGCGCCGGCGACCGTGTCCGGGGAGTCTCCTGTCAGATCTACCACGGTGAGGTCGTCGCGTTCACCGGAGGCGCCGGTTCGGGCACGACCGAGCTTGCCGCCGTGTTGGTCGGCGCTCGGCGCCCCAGCAGCGGCGCCGTGGTGCTGTCGGGCGGCCGACGGTTGCGTTCACGATCGTCGTCGGCATCGTCGGTCGCGTTCTTGCCTGCCGACCGCAAGCGACGGGGCCTGCTGCTCGACAAGACCATCGGCGAGAACCTCATGCTGGGCACGCTGGCGGTCAAGGGGCCGATGATCGTTCGCCCCGGCCGGAACCGCCGCCTGGCCACGCTGCTCATGCGCGCCGCGAACGTGAAGTCCGACTCGCCCGAGCGAGGGGTGCGGACGCTGTCGGGTGGCAACCAGCAGAAGGTCATCATCGGCCGATGGATGGAGGTCGGAACACCCGTGCTCGTCTTCGACGAGCCGACGGCCGGGATCGACATCCCGTCCAAGCTCGAGATCTACGCGACGCTGCGCAGGCTCGCCGCTGAAGGCGCAGCCATCGTGGTGTGCTCGACTGATTTCCAAGAGGTCGGTCTGGTGTCGGATCGGGTGTTCGTCATGCGAGAGGGACGGCTGGTGGGCGAGATCGAGGGAGAGCAAGCGACGGAGCACCGTCTGATCGAGATGGAGATGACCGGATGACGACGGCGTTCAAGCGGATGGCCAGCGGTGAGCTGATCCGCGTCTTCGTGCCGTTGGTGTCGGCAGTGGTCCTGCTGTCGCTGTACACGCAGCACCAGAAGGGCAACTTCATCTCGTGGTCCAACCTCGAGAACATCCTGTTGCAGACCTCGGTGCTCGGCATCATCGCGATCGGCCAGACGTTCCTCATCGCCGCGGGTCAACTCGACCTCTCGGTGGGCACGTTCGCTGCATTCAGCGCAGTGCTCGCCGCGACCCAGGTGGTCGACGGCCGGTCCGAGTTGTGGGCGATCGTGGTCTGCCTCATCGTCGGCGCCCTCGTCGGGCTCCTGTGGGGCACGATCGTCACCGTCATGCGCATCCCACCGTTCATCCTCACCCTCGGTGGGCTCAGCGTGTTCCAGTCGCTGTCGTTGGTGCGGGCCAAGAACTCGCCGGTGCCGGTGCGCGACTCGTTCGAGTGGTTGCGTACCGGTGATGTTCTCGGCCTGCGCACACCGATCTTCGTGCTGCTGGTGGTGCTGGTGGGAGCGGGGCTCGTCATGCGTTACACCCGCTTCGGTCGGCACGTGTACGCCCTCGGTTCGTCGGAGGAGGCGGCCTACCTCGCCGGCCTGCCGACCAACCGCACCAAGATCCTCGTCTACGTCATCAGCAGTGTGCTGGTGGCCGTGGCCGGCCTCATCCTCATGGCCCGCATCGGCTCGGGCGACCCGCGTTCGGGTGGCGGCCTCGAGCTCAAGGCGATCGCGGCGGTGGTGCTCGGCGGCGCCACGCTGGCGGGCGGCCGTGGCACACCGGCGGGCAGCTTCCTCGGCGTGTTCGTTCTCGGCGTCGTTCAGGCGTCGCTCACCTTCTTGAACATCAACGACTCCTGGAGCGCATTCGTCTTCGGTGGTGTCTTGATCGCTGCGGTGCTCATCACCGCGGCGAGCGACCTGCGTCGCGACAACAAGGGCCAGCGTGGGCTCTTGTCACACTTCTTCAGCATGCGGGGAGCGGCAGCGTCGCCGGTGAAGCTTGCGGAGAGCCCAACAGTTATCCAGCAAAAACAGGAGACCATGTGAACATCCCGGACAATCCATTCAGCCGTCGCCGCTTCCTGCAGGGCGTCACCATCGTGGGCGGCGTCGCGCTCGGAGGCAGCCTGCTGGCCGCCTGCGGCGACGACGACGAGACCGAGGGCACGTCGGCACCTGCCGGCTCCACCGCCCCGGCGGGCAGCACGGCCGTCGGTCCCACCAGCGGCCTGATCGGCCTCACGCTCAACGGGCTCAACGACTACACCCGTGGTGTTGCCACGGGTGTGTACAAGGCGCTCGAGGGCACCGAGTACGAGCTCAGCGTCGTGCAGGCCAACTACGACGCTGCCACCGAACTCGCCAACATCGAGAACTTCCTCGCGCAGGGCGCTGTCGGCGTCATCATCCAGCCCAACACTGCCGAGTCCGCCGGTGCGGGTGCCAAGGCAGCGTTCGACAAGGGCGTGCCGGTGGGCAACTGCATCTGGCCGGGCCCCAGTGATGCCGACGAGTTCTTCAACGGCGTTGCCGAGATCGACTCGGTCGAGGGTGGCCGCATCATCGGCCGCTACCTGCTCGAGCAGCTCCCCGATGGCGGCAAGATCGTCGTCGTCCAGGGCGTCATCGGCCAGGGCTTCTCCGAGCGGATCGACGAGGGCCTCGACGAGGTGCTCGCCGGTTCGAAGATCGAGATCGTCGTCCGCCAGCAGGGCTTCTTCGACCGGGTCCAGGCGGTCGAGGTGTGCCAGACGGCGTTCCAGGCGAACCCCGACATCGTCGCCGTCGTCGACTACGCCGCAGCGATGAGCAACGGCATCTGCCAGTGGCTCAAGGACGAGGGCAAGGACAACATTCTGCACATCTCGTCCGACGCCGACGAGGAGATGATCACCTGGTTCGGCACGCCGTACCTGGCGGCCACTCGCTACTACAGCTCGGCGCAGACCGGCCTCATCGCAGCAAACGCCGTCCTCAACGCACTGGCCGGCAAGCCGGTCGAGTTCCGCACCGTCATCGAGCAGGTGCTCGTCACGGCCGAGAACGTCGAAGAGGTCGTCGCCCGTAACCCGTTCATGTTCATGGAGTACAAGGACAAGGTCCAGAACATCTGATCTGTCGGGTG
>JBEGOE010000061.1:0-3953 GCA_041182165.1 Actinomycetota bacterium | reverse complement strand
GCCGCGTGCGACGGAGGAGGATCAGGCCTCGGGGGCGTCCTCGGCAGCGACCTCGGCCTGCGGGGCGTTCGGGTCCTCGCCGGCCGGCGGCTCGCCGCCCTCCTGGTAGTACTCGGCCCAGGCGGCCTCGCGCTCGGCGTCGTCGGGACCAGCGGTCCAGTTGCCCTGCTCGTCGACGGCGAAGTGCTGGCGGTACTCCTCTGCCAGCTCGCCACCCTCGGCGGCCTGCTTGATCGACAGGCTGATGCGGCGACGGGCGAGGTCGAGATCGATGATCTTGACCCACAGCTCCTCGCCGGGCGTGACGACCTGCTCGGGCGAGTCGACGTGGTGGGCGCTCATCTCGGAGATGTGCACGAGGCCTTCGATGCCGTCGCCGACCTGCACGAAGCCACCGAACTGCACGAGCTTGGTGACACGGCCGTAGACGAGCTGGCCGACCTCGTGGGTGCTGGCGAACTCCTGCCACGGATCCTGCTGCGTGGCCTTGAGCGACAGGCTGATGCGCTCGCGCTCGAAGTCGACGTCGAGGACCTGCACGGTGACGGGGTCACCCACGGCCACGACGGCACCCGGGTGATCGACGTGCTTCCACGACAGCTCGCTGACGTGGATGAGGCCGTCCATACCGCCGAGGTCGACGAACGCACCGAACGACACGACACTCGACACCACACCCTGGCGGATCTCGCCGGGCTTGAGGTTGGTGAGGAAGCTGTCGCGGCTCTCCTTCTGCGTCTCCTCGAGGAAGGCGCGGCGGCTGAGCACGACGTTGTTGCGGTTCTTGTCGAGCTCGATGATCTTCGCCTGCACCGTCTTGCCGACGTAGGGGGCGAGGTCGCGCACACGGCGCAGCTCGACGAGCGAAGCGGGAAGGAAGCCGCGCAGGCCGATGTCGACGATGAGACCGCCCTTGACGACCTCGATGACCGGGCCTTCGACCATGCCGTCGGCTTCCTTGATCTTCTCGATCGTGCCCCACGCCCGCTCGTACTGCGCACGCTTCTTCGACAGGAGCAGACGGCCTTCCTTGTCCTCCTTGGTGAGGACGAGTGCTTCGATCTGCTCACCCAGCGACACGATCTCGTGCGGGTTCACGTCGTTGCGGATGCTGAGCTCGCGGGCAAGGATGACGCCCTCGCTCTTGTAGCCGATGTCGAGCAGGACCTCGTCGCGGTCGATCTTCACCACCGTGCCGTTGACGAGCTGACCATCTTCGACTTCGACCATCGTGCCGTCGATCGCATCGGCGAACGACATGCCGAGGTCATCAGCGGTGATCTGGCGGGGGGTGTAGTTGCCCTCGTCGTCGAAGCTCCCGAAGGGGCTTGCGGCGGAGGTGGTTGAGGTGTCGGACAAAGGATCGATGCTTTCGAGAAGGGAAACTGACGGACTCCGGCCTGGGACCGGACTCGTGGAGGATACCAGGTCAGATTCGGGAAGCCAGCACGAGGAACTCGGGGGTCTCTATCGTGGGCGGGGCATCGCCGTAGACGCCCGGCTCGACGCTCGAGATGCGATCGACGCGCATGCCGTGTGCCCTGAGCAGGGCGCGGAGCTCGCGGGGCGTGTAGCACCCGGTCCACAGGTCGACCTCGACAGCGCGTCCCGCCTCGTCGCGCACCTCGGTGCGTTCGTGGCTCACACCGGTGTCGGCGTCGAACGAGGCGGACTCGTGGTACTTCACGGCGAAGTAGGCGCTGAAGGCGCTGAGCGCGAGCCGACCGCCGGGCCGGAGCGCTCGTGCCATCCGGTCGAGGACCACCTCGTCGTCGCCGTTCGCGGTCATGAGGCCGAACGCCCCCTGGCACAGGCAGATCACGACGTCGAACTCACCCTCGAACGGCAGGCTCCGGGCGTCGAGCCACTCGAACGTCGCACCCGGCGGGGCCGACGCGGCGGCAAGGTCGATGAAGCGCTGCGAGACGTCGATGCCGTGCACCAGCATCCCGCGCCGGGCGAGCTCGTACGCATGACGGCCTGGCCCGCACCCCACGTCGAGGATGCGCTGGCCGGGTCGCAGGTCGAGCGCTGCGACCAGGTGGTCGATCTCCTGCCGGGTGCCCTTCGTGAACGAGTAGCGCAGGTACGCGCCGCCGAGGTGCTCGGCGATCGGCTCGAACCAGTGCTGGTGGCCGGCGCCGCCCTCGCTCACCCCTTCGCTGCTGCCCACGTGGTGCCCCACGAGACGTTGACCTCGAGCGGCACGTCGAGGTGCACTGCGTCACGCATGATGTCGATGACCAGCGGCCCGACGCGGTCGCGCTCGGCCTCGGGCACCTCGACGAGGACCTCGTCGTGCACCTGCAGCACGACCCGTGACGAGACCTCGTGCTCCTCGAGCGCGGCGTCGATGCGGACGAGCGCGACCTTGAAGATGTCGGCCGCGAGGCCCTGGATGCCGGCGTTCATCGCCTGCCGCTCGCCCGCCTGCCGGATGCGGAAGTTCGAGTTCGACAGCTCGGGGATCGGCCGGCGGCGACCGAACAGCGTCTCGGTGTAGCCCCGCATACGGGCCTCGACGACGGTGCGCTCCATGTACGCCTTCACGTTCGGGAAGGCCAGGAAGTATGCGTCGAGGATGACCGCCGCCTCGTCGGTGGGGATGCCGAGACGCTGGCCGAGGCCGTAGGCCTCCATGCCGTAGGCGAGGCCGTAGCTGACCATCTTCGCCTTCGACCGTTGATCGACGGTGACCGCCGACGGTTCGACCCCGAACACCCGCGACGCGGTCGCGCTGTGGATGTCCTGGCCGGTGCGGAACGCCTCGATGAGGCCGGGGTCGGCGGCGAGGTGGGCGATGCAGCGCAGCTCGATCTGGTTGTAGTCGGCGACGAGCAGCACGTGGCCCGGGGCCGGCACGAACGCCTTGCGGAACAGGCGTCCCTCTTCGCTGCGGACAGGGATGTTGTGCAGGTTGGGCTGGTCGCTGCTGAGGCGTCCGGTGCGGGCGACGGTCTGGTTGAACGTCGCATGGATCCGGCCGTCGGGAGCTACCTCCTGGAGCAGGCCGGTGCCATAGGTGCCGCGCAGCTTCTCGACCTCGCGGTACTGCAGCAGCGGGTCGATGAACTCGGGCCACTCGTCGCGGAGCTTCTCGAGGGTGGCGGCGTCGGTGGAGTAGCCGGTCTTGGTCTTCTTGCCGGGGGCGAGGCCGCGCTCGGTGTAGAGGATGTCGCGCAGCTGGATCGGCGAGTTGATGTTGAACGGTCGGCCGACGATCGCCTGCAGCTCGGCCGTCAGGCGCTCGCAGTCGGCGGTGAGCCGCTCGTTCAAGGCCCGCAACTCGGCGACGTCGACGGCGATGCCGACGTGCTCCATCTTCGCCAGCACGCGTACCAGCGGGTTCTCGACCGTTCGGTACAGCTCGGCCATCCCCTGCTGCTGAAGCGCCTGCTCGAGCGCCTCGGCGAGGAAGTGCACGGCGAGCGCCTCGGCACCGACGCGGGCGCGATCGTCGCCACGGTCGCCGAAGTCGAGCTGGCCGGCCGCAGTGGGGTCGTCGCCGCCGCCGAGCTGGTAGTCGGTGTACTTCTCGAGCAGGTCGCGGACGGCGTAGCGCGTCTCGGCCGGGTCGATGAGGTAGGCGGCGATCGCCGTGTCGAGCTGCAGGCCGCGCATGCCGGCGTCGCGGCCCAGCATCCACCGCATGAGAGCCTTCACGTGGTGGCCGCGGACGCGGCCATGCGCACCGAGCGCGGCGAGGACCGCCGGGTCGGCGACCATCGCCTCGGGAACCCAGAGCACGTCGGCCGACGCAGGGTCGACGACGACGGCCAGACCGATGGCCGCGGAGCGGCCGGGGTCGCCGGCCCACGATGCCGCGATGTCTGCCGACTCGACGGCACCGAGCACGCGGAGGACCTCGTCGGTCGAGGTGGCCTCGCGCACCTCGGCGTGAAGCACCTCGCCGGTCGACATCGCCGGTACCGAACCGGCCGCGCCGAGCGCGT
>JBEGOE010000060.1:0-3415 GCA_041182165.1 Actinomycetota bacterium | reverse complement strand
GGCGTCGGGCGGTCAGGCGTCGGGCGGTCAGGCGTCGGGCGGTCGGGCGTCGCGAGGCGCGGGGTCGTCGTCGGCCGGTGACTCGGCCGGCGCGGACGAGGGCGGGGCCATCGAGATGACGAGGCCGTCGATCTCGAGCACGATCTCGGGCTGACCCGAGGCGTTGGTGATGCCGGCGGGCTCTGCGATCTTGCGCTGGATGGCCATGGCCGTACAGTACCGGACCCTGCCGGCGACATCAGCCCGAGCATACGCCGGGGTACGAGCCGGCAAACAGGCCCAGGATCGAGCCCGGGAACGAGGTGATCCCGGCGCGGTTACAAGCCGCCCGGGATCGTGGCTGCCACCCGTGGAGGCGACAGCACGGCAACGCTACCGGCCGACCGACCGTCAGTCACAACAGCTGTCGCGCCACCCGCAGCTTCTGCACTTGAAGTGCGCGTGCTCGGGGTGGAGCGAGCCACCGCACAGCGGGCACTCGGGGAACACACCGAACCGCACGCACCGGTCGGGCTGCGCCGATGTCGGACGGGGCTGGGTCTCGGTCGTCTCCATGTGGCAAGTCTGACAGCGGCTGATCGCTCGGTCGCGCATCATTGCGCGTACTGTTGACCCGCGGGTCAAGACCAGATGAGCGACACCTCCACCGACGGACCCGGGGCACCTCCCACCCGGCAGATCGAGCACGGCTTCCGACCGGGAAGCGCCCGTGCGGCGCTCGCCTACCCCGACTTCCGGCGGATGTGGGTCGCTTCGTTCGCCAGCAACGTCGGCACCTGGATGCAGAACGTGGTGCTGCCCGCGTACGTGTACCAGCGCACCGGCAAGGCATCGGTGGCCGGCCTCCTCGTCTTCGCCCAACTCGGTCCGCTGCTGTTGCTGTCGATCCCCGCCGGTGTCATCGCCGACCGCTTCGACCGCCGTCGCTGGCTCATCGCGATGCAGATCCTGCAGCTCTGCTTCTCGATCGCCCTCGCTCCGCTGGCCGCGGCCGACGCACCGATCTGGTCGCTGTTCCTCGTGGCCATGGGTGTCGGCATCGGCAACGCGCTGACGGCACCGGCGTGGTCGGCAATGCTGCCGACACTCGTCAGCAAGGCCGACCTCGCCGGCTCGATCTCGCTCAACTCGACGATGATCAACGGCTCGCGCGTCATCGGCCCGATCATCGTGGCGGGCCTCCGCCCGCTCGGGGTCAGCTCCGCGCAGATCTTCCTGCTGAACGCCGCCACCTACCTGTTCGTCGTGTTCGCGCTGCTGTCGGTGCATCTGCCGAACATCGCCGGGGTCGTCCACGAGAAGGGGTTGCGCCAGTTCACTGCGGGCATCCGCCTCGCAAGGTCGAAGCCCGTGGCCAGCCGCCTGCTGCTCACCCTGACGCTCTTTTCGTTCTTCGCGCTGCCCTACGTCGGCCTGTTCCCCGCAGTCGCGAAGCTGAACTTCGGCATCGACCCCGAATCGTCGACGTACAGCTGGCTGTACGCCACCTGGGGGTTCGGTGCTGCCCTCGGCGGCCTGGCGATCGGCACCGTGTTCGTCGGGTGGGACAAGCGCCGCCTCATCCGCTTCGGCTTCGCGGCGTTCGCCGTCTGCCTCGCGGCGTTCGCGATCTCGGCGCACCCCTTGCCCGCGTTCATCAGCGGCTTCGTGCTCGGCTTCTGCTACTTCGGCACCACCACATCGATGCTCACCATCCTCCAGAGTCGCCTCGCCGACCACGAGCGCGGCCGGGTGATGAGCCTGTGGTTCATGGCCTTCGGTGGCACCGTGCCACTCGGCAACCTGGTGTTCGGCCCCGTCATCGACGCCATCGGCGCCCGGTGGGTGCTGCTGGGCGGCGCACTGTCGGCACTGGTACTCGCATGGTGGTGCGACATCGCCGCCATCGACGCCCGCATGCACGACCACTCAGACAAGCCCGACCACACGTCGTTCAGCGACGAGCACGGCGTCTCCGCCGGCGACTGACGCGCTCAGTCCCCCACGAGCACACGCGCCACGCTCTCGAGGCCGGCCACCCGGCTGCCCTTCACGAGCACCGCGGTGCCGGCGCCGATGTGACCGAGCGCCGCGACCGGGTCGGCCACGGCGGTGATGCCGTAGAGGTCGGTGCCGGTGACGATCAGCTCGATGCCACGTTCGTGCGCGTAGGTCACGATCGCGACGTGCTCGGCCCGAGGGTCGCTGATCTCGGCCATCACGCCGACCACGGCGACCCGACGATCGGCGGGCAGCGCCACCAACGCGTCGATGGCCGCTCGCATCGAGGTGGGGTTCGCGTTGTACGAGTCGTTCAGCACGATGGCGCCCGACGCCGCCGTGACGACCTCCATGCGCATCGCCGTCAGCGACACGTCCGCCAACGCGGCCGCACCAGCCTCGAGTTCAGCCCCGGCCGCGCCAACGCACGCCAGCGCCGCCGCCGCGTTCGACACCTTGTGACGACCGCTGACACCCAGCCGCACCGCAACGGTGCGCCAGGGCGTGACGGCCGTGAACGATGCACGGGCGAGGTGATCGAGTGACACGTCGACGATGCGCACATCGGCGTCGGCCATCTCGCCGTACACGATGGACGAGCCGGCGCAGCGCGACGCCATGGCGAGCACGCGGTGGTCGTCGCCGTTCAGGATGGCGATGCCGTCGGACGGCAGCGCGTCGACCAGTTCGGCCTTGGCCCTGGCCACACCCTCGATGCCGCCCACACGGTCGCTGTGGGCTTCTGCCACACGGGTGACGATGCCGATGCTCGGCGCCGCGATGCCGCACAGCCGGGTGATCTCACCGAAGCCGCGCATGCCCATCTCGAGCACGAGCACCTCGGTGTCGTCGGGCGCGTTCAACAGCGTGGTGGGCAGGCCCTGGTCGTTGTTGAAGCTGCGCTCGTTCGCCCACGTGCGCCGACTGGCGCCGAGCGCCGCCCAGGCGAGGTCCTTCGTGCTCGTCTTGCCGACCGAGCCGGTGATGCCGACGACCGTCGCGTCGAGGTGGCCGCGTCGCTCGGTGGCGAGCCGCATCAGCGCCTGCAGCGTGTCGTCGACCTCGATCGCCGTGCCATTCACCGGGGCGCGCGACGTGAGGTACGCGGCGGCGCCGGACGCGAGCGCGCCGTCGATGAAGTCGTGGCCGTCACGCTGGTCGACGATCGGCACGAAGAGCTGGCCGGGGCGGACCGTGCGCGAGTCGAACGACACGCCGTCGATCTCGGTGTCGGGGCCCGACAGCCGCCCGCCGGTGGCCGCTGCAACGTCGCTTGCCCGGAATCGCATCGGGGCACACGGTACCGTCGGCCCCGCATGAGCACCGGCGATACGAGCGACACGGAACCCATCGAGCTGATCGAGCTGATCGTGCTGTTCGGCGGCCAGTCGGCCGAGCACGACGTCAGTTGCACCACCGCCGCACACGTGCTGCG
>JBEGOE010000059.1:0-10473 GCA_041182165.1 Actinomycetota bacterium | reverse complement strand
CGGCAGCTTCCCCGGCGCCGACCGCGGTGCCGAAACCGGCCCGCCCCGGCCAGCAGCTCGCCGGTTCCGAGGCTGCGCTGTTCGAGGCGCTCAAGAATCTCCGCCGCCATCTCGCCGCGGGCAAGCCGGCCTACACCGTGCTCGCCGACAAGGTGCTGGCCGAGATCGCGCAGACACGGCCGTCCACGTTGTCCGAGCTCGGCAGCATCTCGGGCATCGGCCCGGCCAAGCTCGCCAACTACGGCAACGCGCTGCTGCGCGTGGTGGCCGAGTCCGCCGGCTGAGTCATCGCGTCCGCAGCTGCGTCAGCCGCGCAGGCCCACCAACCAGCGCCGAACGTTCTCGCCGAGGGCGCTCACGTCGTAGCCGCCCTCCTGCAGCACCACGGTCGGCAGGCCGAGCTGGCGCACCAGTGCGCCGCACCGCTCGAAGCCGTCGGTGGTGATGGCGAGGTCGCTGATCGGGTCGGTCACGAACGTGTCGAGCCCGAGCGAGACGATCAGCATCGACGGCCCGAACGCCGAAATCGCGTCGCACGCCTCGGCGAGGCCTGCGAGGTAGCGCTCGTCGTCGGCACGCAGCGGCATCGGCAGGTTGAGGTTCAGCCCGAGGCCGCGCCCCGCGCCGGTCTCGTCCGCGTAGCCGATCGAGTAGGGGTAGGCACGTGCCGGGTCGCCGTGCAGCGACACGTACTGCACGTCGTCGCGGTCGTAGAAGATCTCCTGCGTGCCGTTGCCGTGGTGGTAGTCGACGTCGAGGATCGTCACCTTCGTGCCGGTGGTGCTCGCCACGTGGTGTGCCGCCACGGCGGCGTTGTTGAAGAAGCAGTAGCCGCCGTACATCGTCGACGTCGCATGGTGACCGGGCGGCCGGCAGAGGCCGTACGCGAACGGGTCACCGTCGAGCACGAGCTGCGTCGCGGTGAGCGCCGTGTCGACAGCGCCGCGCGCCGCCTCGTACGTGCCGTCGGTCAGCGGTGTGGTTGTCTCGAAGCACCACCAGCCGAGCTTGCCGTAGATCGACTCGGGCTCGCGGCCCGGTGTCATCTTGTTGCGGAGCCCGGCCCGGAAGAACACGTCCGGCACCACCTCGCGATGCGGGCCGGCCACGCGCTGGTAGTCGGCCCACGCCGTCTCGAGGAAGCGGACGAGGCCCGTGAGATGCACCGCTTCGATCGGGTCGGTCCCCCACGGCGTCGGCAGCTGGAGCGTGAACGAGGGGTCGGCCTCGAGCGTCTCGCGGATCGCCTCGGCGCGGCCGATGTGCTCGAACGGCGGATGCGATGTCGAGTTCTCGAACTCGACGTGCGGATCGTGGCGGAGGTGGGCGGGGGTGTGGACGACCTTCACCCCACCATCGTGCCAGAGCCGGCCGACGGCATGCGGGAGCAGCACGACAGCCAGACGACGACCGGCTCCGGCCCGCCGACGCGACTTGGGTACGGTTCGGGAATGAGTCGCTTCCCCGAGCCATCGGATCACGACGACTGGTCCCCGATGACGAGCCGCCCGGGCGAGATCTTCACGATCGAGGGCCAGTCACGGGCTCGTTGGGCAGCGTTGCGCAACGTGAAGAACCGCGATCCTCGCTTCGTCGCCTACCGCAACTCGATGATTCGCACGGGCCTGATGATCGTCGGCCTCGGCCTCGCTGTCGTCGTGGCGGTGGTCGTCATCACCGAGAACGTGTGACCACCTGCGCTCAGACGAGCTCGAGCGTCTCCTCGAGGTAGAGCTCGCGGCACTTGGCGCGCTGGAGCTTGCCGCTCGATGTCTTCGGCAGCGTGCCGGGCCGCACGAGCATGACGTCGCGGGGCGGCAGGCCGCAGACCTCGAGCGTGCGATGGTGGATGCTGTGGCGAACGTCGTCGAGCGTGCCGTCGCCCTCGCCGAGGCGCACCTCGGCCACGACCACCACGGTCTCCTTGCCCTTGTAGCCGTCGACGCCGAACGCGATGACGTTGCCGGCCCGAACCCCGCCGAGGGTGCCGCACGCCCGCTCGATGTCCTCGGGGAACACGTTGCGGCCGCCGACGATGATGACGTCCTTGATGCGCCCACACAGGATCAGCTCGCCGTCGAGCAGGTAGGCGAGGTCACCGGTGCACAGCCACCCGTCCTTGAACAACGCAGCGGTTGCGTCGGGCCGCTTGTAGTAACCGGGGGTCACCGACGTGCCGCGCAGCAGCAGCTCGCCCACGTGTCGCTCGGGCATCTCGGCGTGCGTCTCGGGGTCGACGACCTTCATCTCGAGGCCCGGCACGGCCTTGCCGAGCAGCGGCAGGCGCCGCACGTGGAAGTCGTCGTCGACGTCTTCGATGGCGAGCGGCTTGGCGATGCGGTCACGCTCGAGCACCACGCGGTCGACCGCATCGACGCGCAGGCCACGGTGGCGCACGGGGAACGCGCCGCCGATCGCGACCTCGGCCATGCCGAACGCGGGGAACACGCTGCCGGCCTTGAACCCGAATGGCTCGGCCGCCGCGACGAACGCATCGACGGCGTTCGGGTCGACGGGCTCGGCGCCGCTGAGCGCCAGGGTCAGCGTCGACAGGTCGAGGTCCTTGGCACGCTTCAGCGCACGCGTGGCGAGCACCCACGAGAAGTTCGGCCCGGCCGTGGCGGTGCCGCCCCAGTCGCTGATCCACTGCATCCAGTTGCCCGGGTGCGCCAGGAAGTCCTGCGGCGCGGCCTGCACCAGCTGCACACCGCGGGTCATCGGCAGCGACAGGAAGCCCACCAAACCCATGTCGTGGTAGAGCGGGAGCCAGCTGACCATGACCTCGTCGAGGCTCAGCTCGGCGGCCTCGCAGCAGGCGTCGATGTTGGCGGTGAGCACCCGGTCGGGGATCATCACGCCCTTCGGCTCGCTGGTCGACCCGCTGGTGTACTGGAGGATGATGAGACGCTCGGGGTCGTACGACGGGATCTCGAGACGCTCACCGCTCACCTGGCCCGGGGCGCCGGGCAGCACGGCGGCCATCGGTTCGATCGGCGGGTCGCCCTCGGCAGACTGGTAGAAGTCGGCAAGCAGGTCGTCGATGAGCACGAGCTTCGCGTCACCGTGGCGGATGCGGCCGCGGGTGCTTTCGACGAACGCGTCGAGCGAGCCCATCCGCATCGGCAGCGGCAGCACCATGCTGGCGCAGCCGGCGAGCCAGCAGCCCTGGATGATCGTCAGCAGCGACCGGCTGGTGGGGCCGAGGATCGCGACGTGGTCGCCGGGCACGAGGCCCCTGGCCTGCAGGGCGGCGCCGACCACGCGGGCCTCGTCGTGGATCTGCGCCCATGGCACGAACGCCTGGGCAGGGTCGGCCGGAGCGACCGACTGGCCGACGAATCGGACGCCCGTGGGGCGGTCTGCGGCCTGCACGAGGCGCTCGACGATCGAGATCGGCAGTGCTGGTGAGCCAAGGCTCGGGGAGGTCATGAACCGGAACCGTAGTGCCGGACGGTCGGTCCATAGAATCTGTCCACCATGAATTCGAGCAGCGAGCCCACCCAGTCCGACCAGCACCGCAAGCGGTACACGGGCACCCTGGCGCAGGAGATCGAGCTGCGCTGGCAGGAGCAGTGGGACGTCGACGGCACGTTCGAGACCCCGAACCCGGCGGGCCCGCTGGCCGACCCCGAGGCGCTCGTCGGCAAGCAGAAGCTGTTCGTCCTCGACATGTTCCCCTACCCCAGCGGCGCCGGCCTCCACGTGGGCCACCCGCTCGGCTTCATCGGCACCGACGTCTACAGCCGCTTCAAGCGGATGACCGGCCACAACGTTCTCTACACGATGGGCTTCGACGCCTTCGGCCTGCCCGCCGAGCAGTACGCGGTGCAGACGGGTACCCACCCCGCCATCACCACCGAGGCGAACATCGCCAACATGCGGCGCCAGTTGCGCCGCCTGGGCCTCAGCCACGACCCGCGCCGCAGCATCAGCACCACCGACCCCGGCTACTACCGCTGGACCCAGTGGATCTTCAGCCAGATCTTCAACGCCTGGTACGACACCGACATCGCCAAGGCGCGCCCCATCGCCGAGCTGGTCGAGCAGTTCGAGGCCGGCACCCGCGCCACGCCGGACGGCCGCGCCTGGGCCTCGCTCTCCGCCGCCGAACAGGCCGACGTGCTCGACGGCCACCGCCTGGCCTACATCTCGGAGGCGCCGGTGAACTGGTGCCCCGGCCTCGGCACCGTGGTGGCCAACGAGGAGGTCACCTCCGACGGGCGCAGCGACCGCGGCAACTTTCCCGTCTTCAAGCGCAGCATGCGCCAGTGGATGATGCGCATCACCGCCTACGCCGACCGACTGGTCGACGACCTCGACCTCCTCGACTGGAGCGACTCGATCAAGGCGATGCAGCGGAACTGGATCGGTCGCAGCGAGGGCGCCAAGGTCGACTTCGCGTCATCTGCCGGGCCGATCACCGTGTTCACCACGCGCCCCGACACCCTGTTCGGCGCATCGTTCATGGTGCTCGCTCCCGAGCACCCGCTCGTCGACGCGCTCACCGCACCCGAGCACACCGCCACCGTCGCCGAGTACCGGCGCGTCGCCGGCACCAAGAGCGACGTGGCCCGCCAGGTCGACGACAAGACCAAGACCGGCGTGTTCACCGGCTCGTACGCCACCAACCCCGTCAACGGCGCCCAGGTGCCGGTGTGGATCGCCGATTACGTCCTCATGGGCTACGGCACCGGCGCCATCATGGCCGTGCCCTGCGGCGACGAGCGCGACTTCGAGTTCGCCCGCCAGTTCGACCTGCCGATCCCCGCCATCCAGCAGCCGCCGGCGGCGTGGTTCGAACAGCGCGGCATCGACGCGCAGGTCGGCGACGCCCTCGACACCTCGGCGTGGCCCGAGGCGTTCACCGGCGACGCCCCGTACGTCAACAGCAGCAACGACGGGCTCGACCTCAACGGCCTCGCCAACATCGCCGAGGCCAAGCAGCGCACGAACGCCTGGCTCGAGGCGCACGGCTGCGGCACTGCCACCATCAACTACAAGCTGCGCGACTGGCTGTTCAGCCGCCAGCGCTACTGGGGCGAGCCCTTCCCGATCGTGTACGACGAGCACGGCAACGCGCACACGCTGCCCGACCACCTGCTGCCCCTCGAGCTGCCGCCCACCGACAGCTTCTCGCCGCGCACGTTCGACGCCGACGACGCGATGAGCAACCCCGAGAGCCCACTCGATCGCCTCGACTGGTGGACCACCGTCGAACTCGACCTCGGCGACGGCCCGAAGCCCTACCGCCGCGACACCAACGTCATGCCCCAGTGGGCCGGCAGCTGCTGGTACGAGCTGCGCTACCTCGACCCCACCAACGACGAGCGCTTCGTCGATGCCGCCGTCGAGCAGTACTGGATGGGGCCGCAGGGCGAAGGCCACCCGGGCGGCGTCGACCTGTACGTCGGCGGCGTCGAGCACGCCGTGCTGCACCTGCTGTACGCCCGCTTCTGGCACAAGGTCCTGTTCGACCTCGGGTACCTGTCGTCGAAAGAGCCGTACCACCGCCTGTTCAACCAGGGCTACATCCTGGCCGCTGCGTTCAAGGACGAACGCGAGATCTACGTCGACGCGTTCTCGGTCGACGAGCACGACGGCCAGTTCACCTACGAGGGCAAGCCGGTCACGCGCGAGTGGGGCAAGATGGGCAAGAGCCTGAAGAACGCCGTCGCCCCCGACGAGATCTACGAGGCATACGGCGCCGACACCCTGCGCCTGTACGAGATGGCGATGGGCCCGCTCGACGCGTCGCGCCCGTGGGAGACCCGCGACGTCGTGGGCATGTACCGCTTCGTGCAGCGCCTGTGGCGCAACCTGGTCGACGAGGAGACCGGCGCGCTGCGCACCGACCTGCCCGAGCTCGATGACGAGACCGACCGCCTGCTGCACCGCACCATCGATGGCGTGCGCACGGACATGGACGCGATGCGGTTCAACACGGCGATCGCCAAGCTCATCGAGCTGAACAACCACCTCACCAAGCTCGGCGGCTGCCCCACGGCCATCGCCGAGCGCCTGGTGCTCATGACGGCGCCGCTCACCCCGCACCTGTCCGAATAGCTCTGGGGCATGCTCGGCCACACCGAGTCGATCACGTACGCCGACTTCCCCGTGGCCGACCCGGCCAAGCTGGTCGACGACACCGTCGAGCTGCCGGTACAGGTGAACGGCAAGGTGCGGTCGCGCATCGTCGTGCCCGCCGACGCCCCCTCGGCCACCATCGAGGCCGTCGCCCTCAGCGACGCCAAGGTCGTCGCCTCGCTGGCCGGCGCCACGCCGAAGAAGGTGGTGGTCGTCCCCGGCCGCACCGTCAACATCGTCATCTGACCCAGCGTTTGTGAGGTTTCGCCCCGCGGGTGCGGCGAAACCCTGCAGACGGTCGGGGTCGGGGGCCGTGGGGCCTGCGGTAGCGTGGCGTGATGAACGTCGAGGTCGTCGATTTCACCGCGCCGGACGCCCCTGCGGACTTCACCCGCTCGCTGCGCGAGACGGGGTTCGCAGTGATCGTGAACCACCCGCTCCCCCATCAGCTCGTCCAGCAGATCTACGACGAGTGGCTCGCTTTCTTCGACAGCGACGCCAAGTACGCCTACCGCTTCAGCGCCGACGAGCAGGACGGCTGGTTCGGCCCCGACGTGTCCGAGACGGCCAAGGGCAACACGGTGAAGGACATCAAGGAGTTCTTCCACGTCTACCCCTGGGGCAAGTACCCCGCCGAGGTGAGCGACGCCGCGCTGCGGTACGCCGAGATCTCGAAGGGCATCGCCCAGACCCTGCTGCAGTGGGTCCAGGACAACACCCCGGTCGATGTGGCGGCCCGCTTCTCCCGGCCTCTCCCGCGGATGATGGACGGCAGCACGCGCTCACTGCTCCGGGTGCTCCGCTACCCGCCGCTGCGGGGCGACGAGCCTGCCGACGCGGTCCGCGCCGCTGCGCACGAGGACATCAACCTCCTCACCGTGCTGCCGGCGGCCAACGAGCCGGGCCTCCAGGTGCGCGACGTCCACGGCAACTGGCACGACGTGCCGTGCGACTTCGGCAGCATCGCGGTCAACTCGGGCGACATGCTCCACCTCGCCAGCGGCGGCTACTACCCCTCCACCACGCACCGGGTGATGAACCCCACCGGTGAGAGCGCCACCCGCTCACGCCTGTCGCTGCCGCTGTTCCTCCATCCGGCCGACGACGCCGTGCTGGCCGACGGGCGCACCGCGTACTCGTTCCTGCAGGAGCGCATCGCCGAGCTCCGCAGCCAAGACCTCAAGCCGACGACCTGACGTGCCTGCGTGCCGATGACGAGCCGGCGATGATGAGCTGGCGGCGCAACCGGCGGCGCCGCGAGGCGCTCGCCGAGCCGTTCCCCGAGGCGTGGCGCACACGCCTCGCGTACCGCTGGCCGGTCTGGAACACCCTCGATGCCCGAGAGCGCGAGCGCCTCGAGGAGCTGGTCCGGCTCTTCCTGGTGGACGTGCGCTTCGAGGCCGCCCAGGGCTTCTCGATCGATGACGACAAGCGATTGCTCGTGGCTGCGCAGGCCTCGCTCATCGCGCTCGAGCTGCCCGACGATGTGTACCGGTCGGTCACCTCGGTCATCCTGCACCCGCGCACGGTCGTGCTCCAGGGTGCACGCCACGTGGGGTCCGGGTCGCTCGTGTCGGACTCCCCCATGCCGATCAGCGGCCAGGCTCACATCAGGGGCCCGGTGGTGCTGGCGTGGAGCACGGTGGCCTTCGAAGCCCGCCACCCCGAGCACGGGCAGAACGTCGTGTACCACGAGTTCGCGCACCATCTCGACATGCTCGACCGCAGTATCGACGGCACGCCGCCGATCGCCGATCCGGCCGAGCGGGCCCGCTGGGTCGAGGTCTGCACGGCCGAGCTCCGCTCGCTCCGGCGCGGCGACGAGCACGTCCTGCGCGAGTACGCCGCCACCGACCCGGGCGAGTTCTTCGCCGTGGCCACCGAGACGTTCTTCTCCCGGCCGGTCGCCGTGCGTGACGGCGCACCCCGACTCTACGACGTGCTGCGCGACTTCTACCGCCAGGACCCGGCGGCACGCGCCGAGGCGATCCGTCCGCCTCAGGGCTGACAGCCGAGGACGCCGACGATCACATCCGCCCCGGTCAATCGTTCGGAGTTCGTATGTTCCCGAGCCACGGCTCAAGGCTCGGGACGGGTCCGCCGACAACACCATCGAGCAGGCGCTGGTCGCCGGATCGAGCAGGCACGATGGATCGTCGACAACCCACCCCGAGTCCCACGGCGGCCCGGCGAGGACCATGGTTCGCGTCGGTGGCTTCGCCCTGGCAGAACCCGGCGCGCGTGCTCCTGCTCGCAAGCCTCCTCGCAGCCGTCGTCGCGATCATGTCGATGCTGGACCCGAGCCACATCGGTGGCGTCGACGCCAGGCCGTTGCTGAACGTCGCCGCCCTCGGCCTGATCGCTTCCGTGCTCGTCTGCCGTGCGATGACGGGGAAGCCGTTGGCCGCCTGGACGCTCGTGGCCCTCGGGGGCACCACGACAGCCGCCGCAACCGTTCTGACGCTCGTGGACGGCACCGGGGCCCGCATCGCACTCGAACTGTTGACGCTCGTCGCACGTGTCCTGCTGGGCGTCGGCGCCGTGCTGCTGGTCGATCGTCGCCGGCGGCAGAGCGGCGATCACCGCTCGCGGCTCGACGGCATCATCATCGGACTCAGCGTCGGCGCGCTGGGCGCCGCCATCTGGTTCGACTCGGTCGTGGAAGCGGCGCCCGACCCTCGTGTTGCGCTGAGCGCGTTGGCGATGCCGCTCGTCGACCTCATCGTGGTCGCAGTGATCGGCGACGCGCTGCTGTCACGGCACACTCGGGCAACCACGTCCTCGTGCCTGCTCTTCGTCGGCCTCCTCGTGATCACAGCCGCCGACGTGTCACACCTGCGGGCCGTCGTGCTGGCGGCGACGAAACCGGGATGGGCGGCTGCCGCCTTGGTCGTGGGCTTGGCGCTCGTGGCGCTCGCGGCCGCCGCTCCGCCGATCCCGGCCGACGAGGGCGCACCGCTCCGGCGCGCCGGGAGCGGTGCCGGAGTGAGCGCCGTGCCGATCGGGTTCTCGATCGTGTCGCTCGGCATCCTCGCCTACGGGATCGCCTACGACGTCGACATCGTGGCGTCCCTGCTGGCGCTGGCAGCCGTGGGTCTGGTGATCGTGGTCAGGACCACGCTCACCATGCGCGAGCTCCACGTCGCCGCGGAGAGCTTCGTCCTCGCGCGGACCGACGAGCTGACGGGTCTGATGAACCGACGCGGCTTCGTCGAAGCGCTCGACCGGATGCTCACCACGACCACCGCCACCGCCACCACGCACCAGCCGTTGGCGCTCGCGATCATCGACCTCAACGGTTTCAAGGAGATCAACGACTCGTTCGGCCACCTGGCCGGCGACGATCTGCTGTGCATGGTGGCGCGGCGGTTCAGGGACGTGATCCCCGCAAACGCCCTGCTGGCCCGTCTGGGCGGCGACGAGTTCGGTCTCGTGACACCCGTGGATGGCGCATCGTCCGGTCTGGCCGTCGCCGAGGCGGTGCGGCGCGCCCTCGACGGGGCGTTCGAGGTCGAGGGTGCCACGGTGCGCGTGGGCGCAGCGGTCGGGGTCGCTCTCCACCCCGCGCATGCCGACACGCGCTCGACCCTCTTCCGGTGCGCCGACGTCGCGATGTACGACGCCAAGCGCTCGCACCGCGGGGTGTCGATGCACGTGCCGCTCACCGACTTCGGTTCCCACGACGAGCTCCAGTTGCTCGGGGAGCTCCGCACGGTGGTCGACGAGCAGCGGCTCACGCTGCACTATCTGCCGACGGTCGATCTGCGCACGGGGTGCGTCGTGGCATCGGAGGCACTGGTCCGCTGGCGGCACCCGACGCGAGGCCTGCTCGCGCCCGACGCGTTCATCCCGATCGCAGAGCGATCGGGACTGATGCCGGGCATCACCCGCACCGTCATCGCCCAGGCCATCGCGTTCCACGCCGAGCGGTTCCCCGGCCTGGCGGTCAGCGTCAACATCTCGGCCTGCGACCTGGCCGACGCCAGACTCGGCGACTACATCGATGATCTGCTCGAGATCTACCACTTCGACGCATCGCACCTCACGCTCGAGATCAGGGAGCGCGCCCTGGTGCGGGATCCGATGCGTGCCGCCGGAGCACTGGCGTCGATCAGGGCGCGGGGCATCCGCGTGTCGATCGACGACTTCGGGCTCGACCAGTCCTCGAACGCTCGGCTGTTCGAGGTCCCGGTCGACGAGGTCAAGATCGACCAGAGTCTGGTGCGAGCGATCGAGCACGACGAGGGCGCGCTCGCCATCGTGACCTCGATGGTCCAACTCGCCTCTGCGCTCGAGCTCGCGACGGTCGCGGAGGGGTTCGAGAGCGAGCGACTCCTCACCGCCGTCACCCGTGCCGGGATCCTCCGCGGCCAGGGGTTCCTGCTCGGC